>CAMSGF010000044.1 GCA_947058225.1 uncultured Eubacteriaceae bacterium | reverse complement strand
ACTGCGTCATTATTTTATTAAAAATTTAATTTGTCAAAAAATAAACATTAGAATAAAAGGTATTTATCCAATTAAAAACTGATTTTAATAAATCATATATCTTAAAATAAGACGTATGATTTATTAACTTTATCTTTTAGTGTAACAAATTATAGGTTTATTCATTTCTTTGCTTTTATTTATAATAAATTTAGCCCCCTCGGTTTTCCGTTCCGCTTTTTCATATATTGAATGAATGACCATTTTGTTTTGAAACATATTTAAATTTTTTTAATAATTCCTTTTCTACATTTATATAAATGCAACAACTATTTTTTATCAAAATAGTCTATCTTTTCCATCAATTTATTATCCTTAAGGTTACTTCCCCTCTTAACCTTATCTGCTCCAAACTGCGTTTGAATGTCGTTTATTATATCATCGAGGTCGTTTGTGTTGTCATTTTTCTTCTCATCAAAAAAGCTCATTTGTGTTATTGGATTTTTTGTTACATTATTTACGCTGACCCCAAGGAGCCTGATTTTCTCACCTCTCCAAAACTCCAAAAATATCTTTTTAACCTCTTCAAATATCTCATTAGTGGAATTTGTATAATAATTTAACTTTTTTTGATGGGAATATACATAAAAAGAAAAGTTTTTAATCGTCACCACTACGGTATCTCCTTTTACACCCCTCTTTTTAAGCCTCATACCAACCGATTCACAAAGTTTAAATAAAAAGGAGTATATCTCTTCAATGTTATTCGTATCTTCTTTCAATGTCATACTGTTTCCGATTGACTTTACATCTTTTTCCCTTTCCACTTTTGAATGGTCGATACCATGAGAATAATTGTATAACATCTCTCCCATAGAATTTTTAAAGTGCTTTTGTAAAAAATATAAGTCTTTGCCCGCTAAATCTCCTATAGTTTTTATGTTTAATCTGTTTAATTTTTGCTCAGTGTTTTTCCCAACCATAAATAACTCCCTGACGCTTAAGTGATATATCTTCTCCTTTATTTCATTTCTAAAGAGAGTATTTACTTTGTCGGGCTTTCTTAATTCGGTCGCCATCTTTGCAAGGAGTTTATTTTCGCTGACCCCTACATTTACGGTGAAGCCGAGTTCTTCCCTTATCCTCCTGTTTATCTCCTTTGCTGTCTTTATCTCATCGCCAAATAGCCTTTTACTTGAAGTATAGTCAAGAAAACACTCGTCTATCGAATACCTTTCTATCTCATCGGTATATTCGCTTAAAATCTTAAACATCTCATTGGAATAGTATCTGTATATTTTAAAGTTTGGACGGACAACTTTTAATTTTGGATAAATCTTTCTTGCCTGATATAATGACTGTCCCGTCTTTATACCAAGTTCTTTTGCACTTTGAAATTTTGCGAGAACAACACCTCTTCTTTTGCTCTCATCTCCCCCGATAACACTTATGGTATCCCTTAAATCTTCTTTTATATTTCTTCTTTTTACTCTGTCTGCCGCCTCCCACGAAAGAAAGGCATTGTTGACATCTATGTGAAAAATTATCTTGTCCATAGATTAAATTTAACATAAAAAATAAATTTTGTAAAGCAAAAACACTTGACATAATTTTCCCTTTTTGATAGAATAACAATCGTATTTTGAGGATATTATGGAAAAGTTTTTTATTATGTCATATTTAATAGATATATATTCTTCGCTTTTAACCGATAAGCAAAGTGAGGTTTTAAATATGTATTACAGCGAGAATTTATCTATAAGTGAAATAGCAAAACTTCTTAATATATCACGTCAGGGAGTTTATGATATGTTAAAAAGAGGAGAAAGTATCATATATTCCTACGATGAAAAGTTAAAATTATTTGATAAATACAAAAAGAACCTTAAAAAAATAGAAAAAATGGAAGAAATTTTAGATACAAAACAAACTGATACAAAAAAATTAAAAGAACTTTTATATGATATAAAAGAAAATCTATAAGGAGCAAAAATATGTTTTCTTCTTTATCGGAAAAACTACAAGAAACATTTAAAAAATTAAAGGGCAAGGGAAAGCTTACAGAAAAAGATATAGAATCGTGTCTTAGAGAGATAAGAATGTCGCTTTTGGAAGCAGACGTAAACTATAAGGTAGTTAAAGACTTCAGCAAAAGGCTAAAAGAAAAATGCATGGGGGAAGAAGTTTTAAAAAGCTTAACTCCCGCACAACAGGTTATAAAACTTGTAAATGAAGAACTGATAACACTGCTTGGGGGAAAGGGCGAAACGCTTAAATTAAAAGGCAGTGATTCTACTGTTTTGATGGTTGTCGGTGTGCAGGGTAGTGGAAAAACCACCAGCATAGGAAAGCTTGGAAAATATTTAAAGGAAAAGCAAAATAAAAAGGTATTGTTCGCAGCGTGCGATATTCACAGAGCCGCAGCCGTAGACCAGCTAAAAGTGCTTGGGGAGAGTATAGATATTGAAGTTTATCATAGGGAAAACACTCCTGCACAAAAAATCGCAAAAGAGGCGGTTAAGTATGGAAAGAAAAAAGGGTTTGATGTAATAATCATAGATACGGCGGGAAGGCAGCACGTTGACGAAGAGATGATGAACGAGGCGGTTTTGGTTAAAGAAGCGATAAACCCCGATGAAACATTATTCGTAATAGACGCTCTTATGGGGCAACAGGCAGTGGACGCTGCAAAAGCATTTAATGAAAATCTATCCCTTACGGGATTTATCTTAACAAAGCTTGATTCTGATGCAAGAGGCGGGGCAGCGCTAAGTGTAACATACATCACAAAAGTTCCGATTTTCTTTGCGGCAAACGGAGAAAAAATGGAGGACTTTGAAGTTTTTCATCCTGACAGAGTAGCTTCAAGGATACTTGGAATGGGAGATATGTTATCCCTCATAGAAAAAGCAGAAGAAGCATATGACAGGGAAGAAACCAAAAAGCTCGAAGAAAAGATGCGTAAAAACGCATTTACATTAGAGGACTTTTTAGACCAGATGGAAAATATGAACAAGATGGGTGGAATTGAAGGAATTTTATCTATGATGCCAGGGATGAACAACAAAGCGATGAAAGCATTAAATGTCGATGAAAAGCAGATGGTAAGGCAAAAGGCGATAATTCAGTCTATGACGAAAAAAGAAAGGCTAAACCCATCGATAATAAATGCGTCCAGAAGAAAGAGGATTGCACTTGGAAGCGGAACAAATGTAAGCGATGTGAACAAACTTTTAACGGGGTTTGAACAAAGCAAAAAATTAATGAAGCAATTAAACTCAAACAAAGGCAAATTTTCACTTAAAAAATTTCCTTTTATGTAGTTTAAAATAAATAAAAAAACAAGGAGAATTAATATGTCAGTAAAAATCAGATTAAAGAGAATGGGTGCTAAAAAGAAACCTTATTACAGAATTGTGGTAGCAGACATCAACACAGCAAGGGATGGAAAATCAATCGAAGAAATCGGACACTACAAGCCTGTTGGGGAAAAGAGCATCGAAATCAACGCGGAAAGAGCAAAGGCGTGGTTGGAAAAAGGAGCTCTTCCTACAGATACGGTTAAAAAGCTGTTTAAAGAAAACGGGATTATATAGGATGGGTAAAATTCTATGGAACAGCTTATAGAAAAAATAGCAAAGAGTTTGGTCGACAGCCCCGACGATGTTCAGGTTACTTCCACCAACAAAGACGGACTTATCGTAATAAAGCTAAAGGTTGCTCCCGATGATATGGGAAAAGTCATAGGAAAGCAGGGAAGAATCGCAAAATCAATAAGGACTATATTAAAATCAATGGCGATAAAAAACAACAAGAGAGTTGTGTTAGATATTGAAGAATAATAAAAAATGCTTTAAATATTGTTATTTAAAGCATTTTTTATTTTTGTTCAAACTTTTTTAAAAAATATACAAATATATAAAAAATTAACATTTTTAACTTTTTTTACATTTTAAAAATTACTTTGTATATAAATATATTTTCTGATTTTACTTAATAATATAACGAAAATATTTTAATAATCTTAATAAAATAAAAAAATATTTTAATTTTATTTATAAAAAATATAATTTTTGAAATTGCTTTTTTTGAAAAAACTAATATAATGATACCAAATTATAAAAAGAGGTGTTAATTATGTGGGAAAAGGATAGTGTAATATATCAGATATATCCACTTGGACTTACAGCATCACCTAAAGAAAATGACTATAAAGTGGTAAATCGCTTAAAAAAGATAGAAGATTTTATTGATCATATATATAAATTAAATATAAATGCAGTGTATTTTTGCCCAGTCTTTCAGTCGACAAGACATGGATATGACACAATAGACTATACACTCATAGATAACAGGCTTGGTACAAACGAGGACTTTAAAAATCTTATAAAAAAGTTTCACGATAAAGGTATCAGAGTCATAATAGACGGAGTGTTTAATCATGTAGGAAGAGATTTTATACAGTTTCAGGATGTTTTAAAAAACAGGGAAAACTCTAAATACAGATATTGGTTTAATATTGATTTTGGCGGCAACAGTAATTACAATGACGGACTTTGGTATGAGGGATGGGAAGGACACTACGATTTAGTAAAACTCAACTTAAATAACGATGAAGTGGTTTGTTATTTGTTAGAGTGTGTAAAAAGATGGATAGAAGAATTTGATATTGATGGGATAAGGCTTGATGTGGCTTATCTTTTGGACCATAACTTTATAAGAAGATTAAGACAGCACGTGGATAGCTTAAAGGATGATTTTTTCTTAGTCGGAGAAATGTTACATGGAGATTATAACGTGGTTATGAATGATGAGATGTTAGACAGCGTGACGAATTATGAATGTTACAAAGGGCTTTATTCGAGTTTTAACTCACTTAATATGTTTGAAATTGCACATTCTTTAAACAGGCAGTTCGGCCCTGAGGAATGGACACTGTACAAAGGAAAGCATCTTCTAAACTTCGTGGATAATCACGACGTTACAAGAATTGCATCTATATTAAATGATAAAAATCACTTAAAGTTAATATATGGATTGTTATTTACGATGTCTGGAATCCCATCGATTTATTATGCAAGCGAATGGGGAGAAAAGGGAAGAAAGGAAGACGGAGATGATGCCCTCAGGGTAGCGGTGGATAAACCGATTCAAAACGAGCTTACTTCTCTCATAGCAAGACTTTCAAAGATAAAAAGAGAAGAAAAAGCGTTAAAATACGGAGATTACAATGTATTGTTTTTAACGAATAAGCAGTATGCTTTTGTCAGGTGTTTTGAGGGAGAAAAGATTATATTTATGGTAAACATAGATTCAAATGAATTTACGATAAATTATGATATAGGAGCTAAAAGAGGAACAGACCTTTTAACCGAAGAAGAAACGGAGCTTGGATGCACAAGGCTTGACGGATACAGCATGAAGATAATAAAAGTTATGGGATAAAAAGAAAATTTAAGGTTAATTTATAAAAAAGAAAATGAAAAAATATTGAAGAGAGGAAATGAAAAATGAACTTAACTATTGAAATGGAAAGAGAAAAAGACTACAAAGAAGTTGAAAATTTAATTAAAAATGCTTATGCTGAAATTTATGAAGAACATACGATTGAGCATATAATCGCAAAAAATTTCAGAAAAGGCAAGGATTTTGTAAGAGATTTGGACTTAATAGCAAAGACAGAAGATAATAAAATCGTTGCAAGCGTTATGTTTGCAAGAGGATATGTGAAAAATTTTGAAGGTAAAAAATTTGAAGTATTGTTTTTAGGCACAGTGTGTGTAGACCCCGATTATCAAAATAAGGGAATTGGCAAGCTGCTCGTAGAATATGCGATAGAAAAGGCAAAAACTATGGGCTTTAGCGGAATTTTAACATTTGCGGAAGAAGAGTACAGCAGGAAGTTTAATTTCAAAAACGCAGACTGCTACCAAATTATGCTATCGGACGGGGGAAGCCTTGAAAACTTTATGGCACTTGAGTTGTATGATGGAAGCTTTGAAAAAATTTACGGAAACTTTTCTTTAGACAAAGCATACAAAACGAACAAAAGGCCATTAAACATCTATAACGCAAAACTTTGCTAAAAGAGCAGTGCAAAAAAACATCAATAAAACTGAAATAAACCTGTTTATAAAAGTTTTTGTTGATGTTTTTTTATACGGCGCGAGACGTCACTGAGGAAACACGAAGTGTTTACGAAGTGCGCACTGCACATAAAAAATAAAAGTATCAGTAAAACGAAAATAAGCTTGCTTATGAAAGTTTTTGTTGATGTTTTTTTATATGGCGTAAGCCGTCACTGCTTATTAAGGTTAAAATTTATCAATAAAATAACAAAAAACTGTGTATGATTATTTTAATTATTATTCTGTTTTAGGACACATTGTCTATTTTTAATCTATATTACTTATTAATTTTATCTTTGAATGTAACAATTTTTACAGGTCTATTCATTCTCTTGCACTTATCTATAACGAATTTAGTTCCCCTTGATTTTCCGTCCCAAAATGCAAGAACCTGATCAGCTTCCTCTATTATTGATATATTCCTTTTTTACGGTGTACTTCTTCCATACTTTTTATAGTCAGGAAAATATTCAATCATTTTAAGTCCTTTTTTTCTTG
>CAMSGF010000043.1 GCA_947058225.1 uncultured Eubacteriaceae bacterium | reverse complement strand
CAATGCCAAGTCTTTCACATTCACTCGGCAATGCTTCTATAATTTCTTTGCATACCACTTTGAATTTTTCACAAGCCCAATTTGCACCTTTGTCATTTTATAACTGCCCTTAATAGTTCCTTTTAAGGAAAAGCTGCACCCTCTGATTAAAGAACTCGGATAACTGACTCCGCTTTTTGTAACCTTAAATGGCTTTGTAATAGTAAAAGATGATGAATAAAGAGTTGTAAATTCATTATCTCCCACACCTTTTACTTCAATATTATATTTGTAATTATCCCCCGCCAACGCATTTACATCAATAGCACTTAACGTACTCAAGTCAAAAGTATCACTGTTAATATTTTTCTTTATAATTTCTTTTCTTACCATATTTCTCGTATTGGCAACATATATCCTGATAGAGTCAATATTTTTACCACTGCTTTTTATAATACCACCGGGGTAAAATTTCCTCACTATCGTTTTATCATATGTAAAAGTATCTATATGATTTGCACCGCTAAGATTAAAACCTCCTGCACTTTTATCAAAAGAAGCCTGCACATTAAATGCAATATTAAATAATCTGTGTCTGCCCTTTTCATTTTCTACATAACACCTGTAATAATAACTTCCAAAGGAAAGAGTATCAAAATTTAACGCACTGCTTACTTCATCATTAATTAAAAACTCATTTAAAGGCTCTTCTTCATCACCTTTTGTTATCTCATATTTATGACCGTCAACAAAAGAATCGGTTGTGGAATTTACTATCCCGATTTCAATCTTTTTCATAGGAAAATCACTGCTGAACTTCCCTGCAACCTTAAAATCTCTTCCCACTCCCAAACTGTACGGAGTAGTTATATTCGTATCCATTTTAGGATACTTCCTCATAACCTTAAATTTCACATTGAATACCACTGTCGCACTGCTCTCCCCAACCCCCGTAACGTATATCTTATACCTGTAATCTCCGCTGTCAAGCTTTGACATCTCATCTTTGGAACAGGAAAGCTCTTTCATATTAAAACTTGTTACATTCATACCACCTTTTGTCTTGTGGTAAATAATACTTCCTTTTGAAGACAAAATATTAAACGATACCCTTTTTATTTTCTTTCCACTGGCCTTTACAACCCCCGATGCAACAAATTTAGTCACTTCCTCTTTTATTATAACCTCAGGAAAACTTGCACCTGATATACTAGCATTTATCTTTTTTAAAGGCCTAGCACTTTTCCTTTGCTCTGTCTTTTCTTCTTTAAAGTCATTAATGTCTTCCAAAGTATCTTTTATATCTAAATCAATACTATCCTCCACCTCTAAATCACTATCCAAGTCATTTAGATAATCTTGTGTATCATTTATGATATCCAATCCTCCGTCAATATAACCCCCATCTTTATCCGATGCAAAAACTGAATAAGGGGCAAAGATTGACATAACAAATAATACCGACAATATAAATGATATAATCTTTTGTAAATTTTTCATCATCTCTCCTACTGCAATTAAAGATTTATTTATATAAGATATTTATAATTTATTTATAATTATACACAATCTCTGCCATTTTTTCAAATAATCTCCATATAAAGTCCGTCATTAAAATAACATTAAGTTTATATAAAAAATAGAATATCCCACACTTTTGTTACAAAACTAAAACAAGTTTACCCCAAAGTATTTAAGCTTCTACCATTTTTATTACATTTTTTGTCCAGCAAATTAAAACCACCTATATAAACAATATTTTTTTATCCCAAAACAATAAATAAAAAACTCTCCTAAAAGGAGAGTTTTATCAATCGTCCTCTGCTTCTAAAATCAATTCATCAAACATACCAAGGACTTCTTTATTTTTCTTTGAATAATTTGTTGAAATATATGATGCATATGCTTCATTCCAATCCCCGTAATTTTCAATGTCATAGCGTTTATCAGAAGGGTTGAATTTTTCTTTTAATATCTTTGCAAGATACTTCGTAAACTTTTCGCCTCCATACACATTTACATGACGAATATCATAAAAATCTTTATCAAAATCTATCCCAATTTCATCATAATAATAATTAAAATTTATAAAATCAACGCCTTCATCTTTTGCAATTTTCCCAACATAATTAAAACCTTTCATCTCATCCTCATTCACGGAAAAAGGAGATATGACATATAATATTTTTAATTTTTCCTTTTTGCCATATTGCATTAAATCTCTAACAGCTTTTTCCGTTTCGGGGTCAATAGGCTCCACATCATCTTTATAATCAGGTCTTTTGTTTTTAATTGTAAAAAAAGCATTAAAGTCAAGATATGTTCCTTTATTTTTATCTATTATATTATAAAAATCATCTCTTTCTATACCTGTTTCCCATCTGGAATGGTACTTTATTATATTTAAATAATATTCTATCGGATTACTATCTATACCACCGGCTTCTAAAGCCGCTTTTACTGCATTAACCTTATTCTTTGAAAAAGGCATATTGTCAGTCACCTGACGAATAGCCTGATCTGTTGTTCCACCTTTCAATTTTTTCCTCGCCTGTCTTAAATCAACCACAAAAAAAGCATTTGGCTGTGTCTTTCTCGCTTCTTCTATAATATATTTAGCTAAGACAATCGGCTGACTGTTTGAAGACAGTGAATGAACCGTCATACCATAATCTCTCCAAGCCACAACAGAATGCCAGTATCTGTCAACAGAACTTGAACCTATATATATACCATCGATGGAGTCTTCTTTTGAATTATAAAAACTTACAAATCTTTTAAAACCTGCTGAAATTTCTATTTTAAATATTTTATTGAAAGCTGAAAATAATAATAAAAAAATCAATAAAAATGAAACAAATCTACACGCTTGACTTTTTTTCATACCTATCCTCCTAAAATTGCTGATATATAAATTCACCGGCAGAAAAACCGGGTCCATACATACCAAATATCATAACTAAGAAAATACCGCCTAATATAACAGTCCACTGAAACCATATATTCTGCTCTTCAAGTTTTTCCCTTAAATGAATTCCAAATTCCTGTAAAATACCTACAACAAGCAAAATTAATAATGCAAACACAAGAAGTATAATAGCTTGTACGGAAAGTCCAAGTTCAAAAACAGAACCATCAACAAGAATCCAAGGATTAAATTTAGTAAACAGAGATTTAAACATACAAACCATCGTTCTAAGGCTCGTTGCAGAAGTTATAATTTTAGCTAACACTACGAGAATAAACGTCCTTATCATCCTAAATAAATCCCACGAAAAACACTTTGTATTGATATTAAACTTATTTTCTATCTTTCTGAACAAATCTTCAAATTGCATTCCAAGGCAAATCAGTATCCCATGATATAACCCAAGTATAAAGTATTGACTCCCTCCCCCATGCCAAGTCGCATTAATAAGCCTTACTATTAATATTGCGACGAACATCGGAATAAGCTTTGCTTCCTTTTTGCTTACGACTTTTCTTAATTTTTTTGTCCAATTTAAAAATCTTTTTGAAAAAGTGAGTGAATAAAACACATAATCTCTAAGCCAGTTATTTAAGGTTATATGCCACCTCCTCCAATATTCAGGAAGGTCCTTTGAAAAGAAAGGTCTTTCAAAGTTATTTGGAAGTATCACGCCAAAGCCCTGCGCAACACCTCTCATTATATCTACTCCGCCTGAAAAATCAGTGTAAAGCTGCATAAGAGAACAAAATGCCCCTATAAATACAAAAAGACCGGGATATTGAATGTAATTACTGAAAATTTCATTTCCGATTATGCCGATTCTGTCCGCTATAACGAGCTTTTTAAACAGCCCCCATATGAATAATTCAAACCCATGCTTAATTCTTATATAATCAAATTTATGTCCTTCAAACATTTGAGAGGCAACTTCGTCAAACCTGCTTATAGGACCTTGAACCAACTGAGGGAAAAATGATACAAAAAGTGCAAATTTAAAAAGAGATTTTTCCGCTGAATATTTACCTCTGTATATATCTATTATATAACCCATTGCCTGAAAGGTATAAAAAGAAATCCCAAGAGGGAGGACAAGTCCAAGATGTGGAATTGGAGATGCAAAATCAAATTTTTGTGAAATTATATTTATAAATGAAATAAAATCATTACAATATTTGAACACACCGAGAATACCAAAGTTTATAACTAAAGTTAGCACAAAAAATACTTTCTTCTTTCTTGCACTCTCAGCTCTTATTTGTTTCTTTTCTTCTCTGGATAGTTCTTCTTTTCTTCTTTCAAGTTCTTCGTTTGTACTGATATTAACATTATCCATATACCTTCCCGTAAGATATGCACTAACGGTTGTAAATAGCATAAATACAAATAATTTGATACCGGCAAACGCATAAAATACATAGTTTATGACAAGAAGCGTTTTCCATTGATGTTTTTTAGGTGTAATGTAATATAAAAATAATGTCAATATAACAAAAATAAAAAACCTTAAAGATGTAATAGACATATATGTTTACCCCTCCCCGAGCGTATTTTAAAAATTTTAATTTGATATATTTTTACTTTTTTTCTTTTTCATTTTGCCCTTATGACACTTATGATTTCAAAGAAAAATTTATAAAAGCAAAAGTGAAAAGCTATCATAAATTCAGGATTTATGAAGCTTTCCTAGATATTAATGATGCAATAAAATACTATTAAATAACTTATACAATCAGAAAATCTTTAATTTAACTAATCTAATTTTTCTATTAAAGCAAGCATTGCATCAACCGAATTAAAGTTTTCTTCCAATATTTCTCCTGCGGGGATATCAACTCCAAATTCATCTGAAATACTGACTACCAAATCAACGACATCCATTGAATCTAAAATACCATCGTCAATAATGGCAGTTTCCTTTTCAAAATCAACATCAGGTTTTACTTCTTCTAAAATTTCTAATAATAATGCTTTTTTATCCATTGTTACTTTCTCCTCATTTCAATTAATTTATTCTTATCTATCTTACCCATATAATTTCTGGGTAAACTTTCCAATGTTATAAATTCTACGGGAAGCTTATAAGACTCTGCTTTAGATAAAAAGTATTTTTTAAGTTCCTTTATATTTAACTCCCTGCAATCTTTAGTAAGCGTTACAAAACACACAGGAACCTGTCCGAGCATTCCTCTTGGGTCAGATATCGGAACACAGGCGCTTTCTTCTATTTCAAAAAACCCACAGACAATATCTTCTATTTCAAGAGGAGCCACCTTTTCTCCGCCGACATTTATCATATCCTTAATTCTTCCCATAAGGTATATATACCCTTCTTCATCAATATAAGCACTATCTCCCATTAAGAACATATCATCTATTATAGCTTCAGACGTAAGCTTTTCCTCCTCCCAGTACCCTTTCATAAGCACAGGACCTGAAAAAGCAAGTTTCCCGGAATTATCCTTACCCCTTTTTGTTATTTCATTGTTATTATCATCAAGGAGATGGGCCTTTGAATTTTTAACACATTTTCCAACAGACGTAATCTTCACATCATCATTAATATCGTGTAAATTTATATATACTGCCCTGTTAAATTCAGTAGACCCGTAATTTAACATTATCCTTGTATTAGGAAGAGCCTTAATAACTTTTTTTCTGAATTCCACGTCCATCGGAGCCGTTCCGACTTCGATATATTTCATCTTGCCAAGCACATCTTCCATATGTCCTTTTGTAAATCTGTCAAACATTCTAAGTGCGACAGGAGAGCATGAAAAAGCAGTTACATTGTATTTATCTATCTTTTTCATTATTTCCCCAACTGCCATAAAACCTTTTTGAGCAACTACTGTCCCGCCTTTTACCAAAATAGACCTAACTGTTCCTATTGCATTAGCGTGGTTTAAAGGAAGAGGAATAAGAACCGTATCATCTTCACTCATCTTGTTCCCATCCAAAATATTATCGACAGCATAACGTAAATTCTTATGAGTCAGCATAACCCCTTTTGGTTTTCCTGTTGTGCCTGAGGTATAAAGAAGCTGAGCCAAATCGTCCATACCGGGAAAACAGATGTCATTTTTTATTTTGACATCTAAATCTTTCATAGATTCAATATCTATACATTTATCATTTCTAAATTCAGTATCATCTACGATTAAAAGCTTTGGACTGCATTCACCATAAATAGATTCTACTCTGCTTTTTGCAGCCTTTGCTTCCAAAAGAACATCGACTGCCCCTGCCAAATGTATACCAAAATAGGTTATAAAAAACTCTATATTTGCAGTAGCAGAAAGCATTACCCTATCTCCGCTTTTTATTCCTTTTTCATATAAAAAAGCTGCAACTTTTTTTATTTCTCTACCAAGTTCTTCGTATGTCAACGAACCGTTTACGGCGTGAACTGCAACTTTATCTTTAAGATATTCTTTTTTGGAATTTATAAGAATTTCTTCTACAACACTTTTTATAAACACATTAAAAATCCTCTGTTTTTTTAATAAATTCAATTTATAATATATCAATTTTTGTGAAATTTGTCAATAAAAATTAAAATAAGATTAAAAATGTCAATAGATAAAATAATTATGGTATAATATATTAATTATACTTGTATATTTATCATATTTCGCGTGTGAAAGCGTGGTAGGGGAGCATTCCATTCGGCGTCGAAGCCGTCTCGTGAGGG
>CAMSGF010000042.1 GCA_947058225.1 uncultured Eubacteriaceae bacterium | reverse complement strand
TTAGTTTTTATTCAATATTACCCCAAATTATTTAAAATATTTGTTTGATTTATAATATTTTTTTATATAAGTAGGTTTTTATAAAAAAATATTAAAGGCAAATTTTTTAGACAAAAACAAACAAATATTTTAAATAATTTGGGGTAATATTGAATAAAAACTAAATAAAAAAGGAGAAGTGTTTTGAAATATACTGTCACCAAAGCAAGCGATATATTAAAACTAAAGCCGTATTTACTCAGGTTTTATGAAAGTGAATTTGAACTTGATATACCAAGAGAAAATAATAACAGACGATATTATACCGATAAAGAACTTGATTTATTTAGGGAAATAGAACGATTAAAAAACAAAGGAATGAAGAACAGCGAGATAAAAAAAGTTATAAATAAAAAAGAAAAAAATGAAGAAAAAATAGAAAAGATAGAATTTAGCGACAAAGCATCGGAAGATAATTTTGATTATCTTATAAATCTCGTAAAATCTTTGCAGTCAGAGATAACCGACCTTAAAAAATCAAATTCTTTCAAACAAAGAGATGAGCTTTTAAGCGAAAATGCGAGGCTTAGAATGAAAGTAAAAGAAAAAAGCTATGAGCTTTCTATTATAAAAGAAAGATACAACTCTTTGGAAAAACAAAAAAAGAGAAGTATTTTTCATTTTGAATAAAAATAAGGTTAAAAAGCATTTCTTATTGCACAAAATAATATCGATATATTTATAAACAGAAAAAAATTATAATAAATTTTTAAACTTTCTATTTAAGTTGTTTTTTGTTTTATTAATTTTTCCTTTAAATGAAAGGATATATAAGCTATATTATTTTAAAATTTATATATTTGAGATAAAATGTAAAAAAAGTATATTTTTACCAGTGTAATATTTTTTAAAACTTCCATAATAAGAGTGTAACACTTAATTTAAACGGAGGTGAAAAAAATGAATAAGAAAGAAGCACAAAAAGGTTTAGATCAATTCAAAAAGCAAGTAGCAAACGAATTAAGCATAAATCTTGAAGATGGCTACAACGGAAACTTAACAAGTAAAGAAGCCGGAAGCATCGGTGGAGAAATGGTTAAGAGAATGGTTGAATCTTACGAAGAAAGACTTAAATAAGTATATTTATAGATTTTTTTACAAAGGGCGAGCAAAACTGCTCGCTTTTTTGTTTTATTTTACAAATTATTACACTGACGTTTGTTAAAATTTTGTTTGCATAATATAAATAAAAATGCGAAGAAAGGCAAATATTATGGAAGATGTAAGATTAAAAGTGTTAAAAGATACTTTATTAGTTAAAATATGCGGCGAGATAGATGACAGGCTCGCTGTAAAGATAAGAAAAGAGGTGGACTTTGCACTGGAAAGAAAAGAAGTTATAAATATCATATTCGATTTAACAAATGTTGGGTTTATGGATTCTGCGGGGATTGGACTATTGCTTGGAAGGTACAACATCGTAAATGAAAAGGGCGGAGATGCATATGTGCTTGGATGCAATAAAGGTGTCAGGAGAATACTGGATATGGTCGGGGTTATGTCAATATACAAAGAGTATGAAAGAAAAAAGGAATATTCAAATGCTTAAGGAGAAAAAAATGGACAATTATATAAATGTTAAATTTAAAAGTATTGCAGAAAATGAATCGCTTTCGAGAATGATTATATCAGGCTTTATTATGCCGCTTAATCCAACAGTGGACGAGCTTACCGATATAAAAACGAGCGTATCGGAGGCTGTTACAAACTGTGTCGTTCACGCTTATGAAAATAATGAAGGCCTTATAGAAATGAGTGCGACGTTAAGGGATAATATTTTGGAAATTGAAATAAAAGACACAGGAGTCGGTATAGAAGATATAAATATAGTAAAAAAGCCGCTTTATACTACAAAGCCGGAGCAGGAGCGTTCAGGAATGGGCTTTACGATAATGGAAAGCTTTATGGACTCTCTCGTTGTTCTCTCGCAAAAAGGAAAAGGCACCGTTGTGAGAATGAAAAAATACTTTAAAGAAGATAAGTACATAGATGAGTAATTCTGAAAGAATTGATTTTTTTTCGGATGAGATAAAAGATTTAATAATATCAGCACAAAACGATGATGAAAAAGCTTTAAATGAGTTGGTAAAGATTAATACTCCACTCGTAAATTCAATAATAAAAAAATACAATAACAAAGTATCCGAATACGAAGATTTATTTCAAATCGGTGCCATTGGGCTTATAAAAGCTATAAGAAAATTTAATTTTGAGTTTAATACAAAGTTTTCCACATATGCGGTCTATGTTATAGACGGAGAAATAAGAAAGCATTTCAGGGATGAGGGGATGATAAAAATAAGCAGGAGCATTAAGACTACTTATTTAAAGGCGAGAAAGGTAAGAGAAGAATATATAAAACTAAACGGAGTTGAACCGACGGTTGAATATATCGGGGAAAAAATAGGTGTTTCAACAGAAGAAGTTGTGACCTGCCTTGATGCATGCAGAAGACCTGAATCACTAAATGCAAGTATCGGCGAAGATTCAAAAAGAGATTTAATAGATAAAATAGAAGATGAAAAACAAAATAATGACATTGTCATTGAAAAGATAGATTTAAAAAATGCAATAAATAACCTTGAAAAAAGGGACAGACAGATAATAGTTTTAAGATATTTTCAAAATAAAACCCAAAGCGAAGTCGCAAAGATGCTCGGACTTTCACAGGTACAGGTGTCAAGACTTGAGAAAAAGATAATTGAGAATATAAAAAATATAATATAACAGGATGTGTGAATACACCTCCTATTTGTGTAATTATTAAAAATAATTATCGGCTTATAGCGTTTATAAGCTGTTTTTATATGTATATTTTATAAATGACTATGCTTTATGACCTTGAGATTTAAACAGATTTTAATTTTTACCATTGTTTACGTAGCTTAAATTAAATTTCAAAAATATCTTATTTAAATTTAATTATTATTTGATTATATTTTAATTAATTATTCTGATTCTTCGTATGTTGCTTTTAAAAACGGTCCATTTTCATAAGAGCTTTCTTTTTCAATGATTTTTAATTTTCTTTCTTTTATATTGCTTAAATCAAACGTAAAATATGTATGCTTGTTATAATCAAGATTTTTTATGTCTTCATATGTTAATTTGTCAGGTATCTTTGAAAAACCATAAGGGTTGCAAAAGTAGCCCTCACCTTTTACATAACTATAGTCAGATTTTATATAAGTGAAATTTAAATATCCAAAACAATCAGTTGAACTGTATACTATATATCTACCATAATTTTCTTCATCAAAATGTAATGTAAACTGTGCCCGGGGGTCTAAATGATTATTTGGTATAAGCCAAGTATATCCATAACCATTACATATAAGCTTTGCAAGTTCTTCAAGACTTCCTTGTTTTTCTACTATTTTAACTGTAGTTTTTTTTGAGACTGAATTTCCGGAATTGTCTTTTACGGTTACAACAAGATCATAACTTCCCTCTTGTGTTGTGTTTACTTTTCCTTTAACATTTATATTATCATTTTTTATTTTCCCATCAACTATATCATTTGCTTTTACATATTTTTTTATATTGAATTTTTCTCCAAGATATCCCGTTATTTCTTTTTCTAATATAATATTTGGAGGAGTGGTATCAATAACATCAAATTCTTTTTCTAATTCATTTATTTTACCATTCTTTTTATTTTTGATAATATATGTAACAGTATGTTTGCCTAATTTTGTATAATCGTCATTTGTTTTTTTTGACATCTACTTCAAAATTTTCTTTATACTTATCCTTAACATTTATATTTTTTATTAAATCTACCTTTTTATTCGCTTCGATAGTTTCACTTGTAAACTCTACCTTTCTTTTAACAGATGTCAACTCTTTAAATGCAAATATTCCTATAATAGATATAGTTATAATAGCAATTATTAAAATATAATTTTTTTTTACTGTTTTTTTATGCTTACTATCAGTTTTAGTTTCTTCTGAATTTTGCTCTTTTGTTTTTTCAATCTGATTAATATCATTTTGTATTTTATCTTCATTTTTTATGTCATTTTCAGTATTGGTATCTTTATTATTTTTATTGTTTTCATCCATCTTTAGTTCCTCTTTTGTTTAAATGTTTACATAAATTTTATATCAATCAAAATAAAATGTCAAGAAACCGTATACGTATGAATCTGCCATATTAAATATAAATATTGATTTAATATTGTATTGTTTATTAAAACATACAGTTTTTTTTATATATAAATTAATAAAATAAATTTGTTTTTTTTGGAAATAATAATCAAAAAGAAAGAATATAAAGGAGAACTTTATGGATAGTAATGAAAACAAAGAGCTTAATAATAAAAACAGTGATAACAATGAATATACGAATATAAAAAAGTATGAAAAGATTGTTCAGAAAAATCAGCCAAAGCCCAACAGGAAGAAGCACATAATCCTTTCCTTTGTTGTCGGCGGACTTATATGTGTGATAGGAGAGTTTTTTAATAACTATTTTACAAAGCTTGGATTTTCTCTTTTGGAGGCGTCCAATGCGACCAGTATTGTCCTCGTGTTTTTAGGGTCATTTTTAACCGGACTTGGATTATACGATTCTATCGGAAAGCATGCTGGAGCAGGCTCAATCGTTCCAATCACCGGTTTTGCAAACAGTATCGTGTCCTCTGCGATGGAATTTAAAAGTGAAGGATATATATTCGGTGTTGCGGCTAAAATGTTTACCATTGCAGGACCTGTTATTGTATATGGAGTATGTTCAAGCACAATAGTAGGATTTATATATTTTATTTTTACAAGGTAGGTGAGTTGATTGAAGAAAAAGATAGGAAAGCAGACTTATAAATTTTCTTTACCGATAAATATTAATGATACATGTTCAAGGGTAGGTCCGATTGAGGGAGAAGGCCCTCTTAAAAATTATTTTCATTATATTGAACAAGATGACACATTAAATGAAAAGACGTTTGAAAAGGCTGAACATCAGTTTTCAATAAAAACTGTTATGAATCTGCTTGAAAAAAGCAGTACAAAAAAAGAAGATGTAGATATATATGTTGCGGGAGATTTATTAAATCAGATTATAACTGCGAATGCGACTGCCAGAGATTTATCTATTCCGTTTTGGGGAATTTACAATGCGTGTGCATCGTTTTGTGAAGGACTGCAGATTGCATCGAGTATGATAGACGGAGGATTTTTTGAAAAAGCTGTCGTTTCAAGCACTTCACACTTTTCTACTGCCGAAAGGCAGTACCGTTATCCCCTTGAACTTGGAACACAAGCCCCTCCCGTATCGCAAAGAACGGTTACAGGGACAGGGGCAGTTCTCTTGTCAAAAAACGGGAACGGGCCGTATATAACCCATATGACGATAGGAAAGGTTATGGACTATAACCAAGACGACCCAAACAATATGGGAAGTGCGATGGCAATATCTGCCTGTGATACGATATATACGCATTTTAGGGATACCGGCTTTAATATAGATGACTACGATATGATATTAACGGGAGATTTAGGAAAGGTTGGATACAATATAACTATTGATTATCTTAAATCTCAGAAAAACTTAGATATTTCAGGCATTTATAACGACTGCGGACTTTTAATTTATGATTTAAAAAGTCAGGACGTTATGAGCGGTGGAAGCGGAGCGGGGTGCAGTGCGAGTGTATTTTGTTCTTATATATACTCTCTTATGAAAGAAAAGAAGTTAAATAAGATATTGTTTTGTCCGACAGGTGCTTTGTTAAGTCCTGTTTCAACAGGTCAAAAAGACAGTATACCTTGTATTGCACACGCTGTTACCATTGAAAACAATCCGACACTTTAAAGGAGAATTAACTATGGACTATATGAAAGCTTTTGTTATAGGCGGCATAATATGTTTAATTGCACAGATAATAATGGATAATACCAAACTTGTTTCAGGGCAGATTTTAGTGCTTTATATAACTATGGGAGTTGTTCTTACTGCTCTTGGGTTATATGAGCCTATCGTTCAGTATGCAGGGGCAGGAGCAACAACGCCTCTTACGGGGTTTGGATATTGTCTTGTAAAAGGAACAATATTCGCAGTTAAGGAGCAAGGCCTTATGGGATGTTTTACGGGTCCCCTTGCAGCCAGTGCGGGTGGGATAACTGCTGCGATAGTTTTTGGATATTTCTTTGCAGTTATTTTTAAGCCTAAGACGAAAAAATAGAATATGATTAAAAAAAATCACAAAAAAGGAATGGATAATATAAAATTATTTATTCCTTTTTTATTTTGAGAATAAAATTTTTTTGTTTTATTTATAATGTTTGTTTTTTTGAATTTAAAGAAAGTTTTAGCTGTTCATAAATATCAGTTGTGGCAGAAAGGATAAAAACTGTGGGTGTTATGATGAGGAATGATTGAAATGGTGAAGATGATAAAATGGCAGGGGTGGTAGAGGTAGTAGTGATATTGGAAAGATAGGGACAAAAGAGGGGCGGCGGCTTTTAAAAGGAGTGATTTTGAAAATTAATTTTCAAAATCACTCCTTTTAAAAGTTCAGGCGAATAAAATTCGCCTGTCAGTGAAATGCGATATTTTAAACTTACATAACAAATATATCTATCCCCTACCCCTCTTTACCCCATTTACCCCACCCAATTCGACATTCGACAAACGGGATT
>CAMSGF010000041.1 GCA_947058225.1 uncultured Eubacteriaceae bacterium | reverse complement strand
GTAGTCCCGCTTCTTCCCTTGAAATTTCTGTTAAATGTCCTAAGGGATACACCTTTGGAATTTGGACTTTGCCCCATACCGATGCAAGGTCCGCACCCACATTCCAATATTCTTGCTCCTGCATTTATAAGAGAAGAAAGTCCCCCATCTCTGATAAGCATATCAAGGACTTGTCTTGAACCTGGGGAAATGGTAAGAGAAACATCTTTTGCAATGGTCCTTCCCTTTAATATGTTTGCAACCGTCATTAAATCTTCATATGAAGAATTTGTGCAGCTTCCTATTGACACCTGATTTATTTTAGTCCCTTCAACTTCACTTACTTTCTTTACTTTATCAGGGCTGTGAGGAAGGGCTATCAAAGGCCTTAGTTCATCTAAATTTATCTCTATCAGTTCATCGTATTTACATCCTTCATCAGCACATAAAGGTTTATAATCATCTTCCCTGTTTTGAGCCTTGAAAAATTTATGTGTCACTTCATCTGATGGGAAAATGGAAGTCGTTGCACCAAGTTCCGCGCCCATATTTGTTATAACTCCCCTTTGTGATACACTTAAAGATTTTACTCCTTCTCCGAAATATTCAATTACCTTTGACACTCCACCTTTAACCGTAAGCTTTTCAAGCACTTTTAATATTATATCCTTTGAACTTACTCCGTTTTGAAGTTTCCCATTTAATTTAACTCCGACAACCTTTGGCATTGTAAGATAATATTCACTTCCTGCCATTGCTGCAGCTATGTCAAGTCCGCCCGCACCTATTGCAAGCATACCGACTCCTCCGCAGGTTGGAGTATGGCTGTCCGAACCCAAAAGCGTTTCTCCCGGCATAGAAAATCTCTCTAAATTAAGTCTGTGACAAATTCCATTTCCGGGCTTTGAATATATAACCCCGATTTTATCGGTTACGGTTTGTATGTATATATGGTCATCCATATTTTCAGGACCTGTCTGAAGCATATTGTGGTCTATATACGCAACTGACCTTTTAGTCTTTATTTTATCCTCACTTATAGCTTCATATTGAAGATATGCCATAGTTCCGGTGGAATCTTGCGTTAGGGTATTATCAATTCTTATCGCTATCCCTTCTCCCGCTTTCATCTCACCTTTAACCAAATGTTCTTTTATGATTTTGTAAGTTAAAGTTTCTTTCATTTTCTTTCTCCTTTATGTCATTAAATATTTTAAATATGATTCTTTATAACAAAAATAATTTAAAAAACCAAAATAAATTTAGTCTTATGCAAAATAGTATATCATTTTTTTATATCTTAACACAAGTAAAAATACATTTGCAGCAAAATTTAAAATACATTTTTAGTATATTTTGTAAAATATTTAACTAATTTATATAAATATGTTATTATATAACTAAATTAGGAGGGAAATTATGGCAGCTAAATTTGAAAATGATTGGAACGAAATATTAACCGAAGAAATGCAAAAAGATTACTACCAAACGATAAGAAGAAGATTAAACTATGAATATAACAATTATACAATATATCCTGATATGTACGACATTTTTAACGCACTTCATTATACTGCCTTTAAAGACACAAAAATCTGTATAATCGGACAGGACCCATATCATGGAGAGGGTCAGGCTCATGGATTGGCTTTTTCTGTTAAAGAAGATGTAAAAATTCCACCTTCTTTACTTAATATATATAAAGAATTGGAAGATGACCTTGGGATAAAACCAAAGGATAACGGATGCCTTACCGGTTGGGCAAAGCAGGGGGTTTTATTACTGAATGCTGTGCTAACCGTTAGGGCAAATAAACCCGCAAGCCATAAAAATCTAGGCTGGGAAGAATTTACCGATAATATTATAAAGATGTTAAATGAAAGAGAAGACCCGATTGTATTTATACTATGGGGAAACTTTGCAATAAGCAAGAAAGAATTAATAACAAATCCTGTGCACCTTGTTCTTACATCTCCCCACCCAAGTCCATACTCTGCAAACAGGGGATTTTTCGGAAGCAAGCCTTTCAGTAAAGCAAATGATTTTTTAATAAGTGTTGGAAAAGAACCGGTAGACTTTTCAAAATAATTTAAAATCTCCCTAAATTAAGAGCGATAACCCTATCTATCGGATAAAGTCTGTTCTCTTTATAATAAGTAGAAGCTGATTCAAACACAACATATAGCTTTTTACCTGATACATACATCCCCTCTGACATCGGAGGCATAATCATTTTTTTAATATATGATGTAGAAAGCTTTTTATTTGTCATTTTATACCGATACATTAATAATTCCGAATCTGCTCTTCTCCCATACGAAATTGAGTACATAACCTTACTTCCGTAAACTGCAATTCCCTGCACTTTTTTAGGAATAGAAGTTGAGTATAAATACGTTAACGAACCATTCTCCGGCTTATATATATTCATTGTAGTTCTCTTATTCAAATTAAACGCACCGACCCAAATACGTCCTCTGGCATACGTTACAAAAGATGCTGCATCACTATTATTTTCATTTTTACACCCATAAATAGGCACGTGAGTAACAGAACCATCATCAAATCTGTCAAATATTATATATTGTTCTTTTGTTATATCAAATTCTAAAATTCTATCAAGTGTTAATCTACATAAACAAGCCTGTGAATTAACGCTGTTACATACCCATATATAATTCCCATCACTTGCAATGCCGCCAACATGCGCTCTTGTATTCATAGGAACGGTTTTTACAAATTTTTTTGTAGATTTTTTAAGTACGTATATTACCGACTTATGAACTTTTTCTGCACAGTATGCAGTTATTAAAATATAATCATCTATTTCACAAAGCCCCTGTGGAACCATACAATTACAATATCTTATTCTATTATCTGTGGCAAAAACCCCGGCGTTTGTCGTCTTGAGTCCCGGCATAATATAATTTTCTCCCATTATTTTTCCACTGAAATTGGATGCATTTAAAAAGCTTTTATATTTTGAGTTTTTCTTTAAACTGTTTATAAATGCTTTATCACTGGAATAAACCATAGCAGAAGTCGTCGTTCCATCTTCCGCAAAGCAGGTAACAGAACAACTTAATATAAAAAATATAGATAAAAATAAAGCCGGTAATTTCTTAATTTTCATTTTTTGTCCCCATTAATTTTATCTTACTTAATTATAGAAAAAAGTCAAGTGTATTGTATACAGGAAACGGAGGAATATATAGGAATTACAAAATAATTAAAGAAGAATTTGAAATTTAAAAATTAAGAATTGACAGGGGCTATGAATCAAATATAAAATTTGATGATAAATTGAATAAATGAATAAGTGAAGAGGTGAAGAGGTGAAGAGGTGAGTGGGGCGGCGGCTTTCAAATATTCTCATTAAAAAATTCACCCCACAACAATACACTGCAGCCGCTAATTACATATTCTAGATTATTTTACTGACATAAACACCTACAAACTTATATCCATTTACATACAAAAAAAACATAACCATACTTCTCAAAATACACAAATATAACAAATATAAATTATGCTATAAGCATAGAAATAAAAATACAAAATGATGATAATGCTTTCCTTTTTAAAGAAAAGCAAATGATAACTTTTTTTGTTATATAAAAAACAAAACGAAAGTAAATGCCTAAAAAAATAACCATAAGAAACGGTTTTAATTCATTCTTACTTGTCATTTTAGTATAATTAAAATATAAAAAAAAGGATAAAAAAAATGTACAAAAATAAACGACATTATGAAATATTGGAATATATATACGAAAAAAAAGAAGCAAGTGTAAACGAACTTGCAGATAAATTTAATGTTTCAAAAGTAACAATAAGAAAAGATTTAGCTGAATTGGAAAACAAAGGAAAGATAAAGAAAATCCATGGAGGTGCTATCCCCGCCGAAAATATATACTTAAACGAAACTCCCTATTATAAACGAAACACGACGGCCATAAATGAAAAAAGAAAAATCGGTGCAATGGCAGCCAGATTATTAAAAGATAAACAGATAGTCATTATAGACAATGGCTCAACGACAAATGAATTTGCTTCATTTATAAATAATAAAGAGATAGTGGTTGTTACCAATGATGTGAGAATTGCCAGTAATTTAGCGACAAAACCTAAAATCAGCATAATCATTTGCGGAGGATACATAAAAACGCCCGGATACGCATTATTTGGTTCAAATGCAGAAGACTTTTTTAAACATATATTGGCGGATATTTGTTTTTTAGCAGTAGACAGTTTAGATATTGATGCCGGAATTACTTATAATTTTTTAGATTCCGTATCAATAAAAAAAGAAATGATAAAGAATTCAAATAAGGTTATCGCTTTGTGTGACAGTTCTAAAATCGGAAAGAAGTCTTTTGCAAAACTTTGTAATGTAGAAAAAATTGATGTTCTTATAACAAATCAAATGGATTTAGCACTTAGACATAAATTTGAAGAAAAAGGGGTGAAAGTTTTAGTCGCTAAATAATATATTTTTAAATATAAATAAACTTTAAGGAGGAGAAATGATATGTCAATAAATGTTTTAGTAGCATGTGGAAGCGGAGTGGCTACTTCTACAGTGGTAGAAGCCAGATTGAATGAGATTGTCAGTGATAACAATTTAGATGTTAAACTCAAAAAAACATCTATGAGTGAACTTGAGGGAATGTTGTCAGATGCAGATTTAGTGGTTGTAACAAGCACTTTTTCCAAAGATAATTCCAAAGTTCCGATTATATCGGGGACAGCTCTTTTAACCGGTATAGGCGAAGACGAATTTATAGAAAAATTTATTCAAGAAATAAAAAAAATAGAGAAATAGGATACTGAAAAAAAATTTTTTCATTGCAATTAAAAAAGGAGGATATTATGGAAACTTTATTAAACATTGTAAAATATATAACAGATTCACTCGGTGCTATGGTCATTATGCCATTATTCTTAATTATTTTAGGGCTCATTTTTAGGATGAAGCCTTTAAAGGCAATCAGGTCGGGGTTACTTGTCGGTATAGGCTTTAAGGGAATTAACCTGATTATAGCCTTACTTGCAGAATCAGTAACTCCTGCAGCAAACGCACTTGCCGAAAGTGTTGGACTAAACTTTAATATTATTGATGTTGGCTTTCCAACAGTCGGTGCTGCAGCATGGGCAACGCCAATAGCTGCACTTGTTATACCGGTAGCATTTGTCATTAACATAATAATGCTTGCCACAAAAACGACAAAAACATTAAATATTGATATTTGGAATATGTTCCACTATATATTAGCGGGTGGAATTGCATATTTAATTTCAGGAAGCGTTATTATAGGACTATTAGTTTCAGCAATATTCGTTGTATTAACTCAGATTCTCGCAGATTGGGATTCAACTGTATGGCAGGAATATTTCGGGCTTGAAGGAACAAGCTGCTCAACTCTTGCTGTTATGACAAGTGCAATTTGTGCCACTGTTGTAAACAAAATTATTGATTTTATTCCGGGCCTTAAAGATATTGATATGAGCCCTGAAAAGATAAATAATTTAAAGGGAATAGGAGACCCAATGTTTTTAGGCTTTATCATCGGTGTTGTCTTGGCTTTAATAGGAAGACTTCCCGTTGCACAGGTTCTTAACACTGGGGTCGGTGTTGCGGCAACGATGATTTTACTTCCAAGAATGGTATCTCTTCTTATGGAAGGGTTAGCTCCGATTTCAAGAGCAGCTTCAGATTTTACAAAAGCTAAATTTAAGGGAAGAACTTTCTTAATAGGTATGGACTGTGCTCTTGGTATAGGTGATCCTACTGTAATTGCCCTTTCAACAATTATGATTCCTATCGCGGTTCTTTTGGCAGTATTACTACCTGGAAATGGATTTTTACCTATAGTTTCTCTTCCGGGATTGGTTTATTTCGCTGTTCCCGCAGCTGCACATTCAAAAGGTAACTTATTTAGAGCTTTAGTTGCGATGATTATATTCTATATTTTACATATTTATGTCATCAATGCGATTTCACCTCTTGTAACAGGTCTTGCAACATGGGCAGGAGTTGAACTGCCTGCAGGAGCAACATTAATCGCAGGCGGTAATCCTGAACATGGATTCTTGTTATTTATTAAACCAATCCTTAGCATTTTTGGATTAGCAAACTAGTAAGTATGTTTTTTATTTAAGAGGTGCAATTATGCTAAATGTTTTACTGATATCAAACGGTATAGAAAAAGATGTTGATAAAATGAAAGAAGTTATTAAAAATCTGGGCGATGACTTTTTTATAAAAAGTGATATAATAGTTGTCGACAGAAAAGAAATAAGCAGCATAGATTTTGAATATGATTTTGCAGTTACACTTGACCCTCATATAAGTGCTGAAAAAAAGACTATTGATGCGACAAATATAATTCTTGACAGAGCGGGGGAAAAGGCTGAAAAAGATATTCAAAATCAGTTATTAAAGGCTAAAGCAACTCACAAGAGAGTTTTGGAAAGCAAGAGGAAATAAATGATATACGATATAATAATTGAAAATGGTATGGTCCTCGACCCAAAGGAAAATACACTTAAACAGGATACGATTTATATCATTGACGATAAGATAGTAAATGTTAAAGATGGAGATGATATAAAATATAAGCAAAAGGTAGATGCAAAAGGCTGTTACGTTATGCCTTTGAGGAGCTTGGTGCAGAAGAGGTCTGTTCGATCATCCGGGATACG
>CAMSGF010000040.1 GCA_947058225.1 uncultured Eubacteriaceae bacterium | reverse complement strand
ACAAACAGACGGTTACCAAATTTAAAAACTTTTATTTAATAATCGCCTTTAAATATCGGTAAGTGGGCGATTATTTTTTTATGGTTCTGATTACTTCTAATAAAGCAACTACGAATAATAAACTAACAATGCTATTTATTATATCCATATGTATCCCTCCTTTCCATTCTTAAATAAGAATAAATAAGGAGGTAACCGCCTGACGTCAGTTCGTGGGAACCCCACAAAAACATTCTATCACTTCTGACATCGTTTTACAATGCCTTATTCTTTTTTACATTTATCACAAATAACAAATATTACAACTAATCCATACTTATACAATCTTTATTAAGCACAAAATAATTTATTCCCGATACAACGGTGAGTAGAGCAGCTATATATATAAGTACATTTGCTACAGGATATATATTAGAAGATATTCCCACAAAGTGCATAAGAACGAGGGAAATCATCTGTATCGTAGTTTTCCACTTTCCAAATTTATCAGCCGCCATAACAACTCCGTTCTTCGCTGCCATAGTCCTTAAGGCAGTCACCGCAAATTCCCTCGCTAAAATTATTATTACAACCCAAGACTCAATCATATTCATCTGAACGAATATAACCATCGAAGACATTACAAGAAGCTTATCTGCCAATGGGTCCATAAATTTTCCAAAGTCAGTTACCAAATTGTTTTTCCTTGCGATATATCCGTCTACTAAATCTGTAAGTGATGCGATAATAAATACCGCTCCCGCATAATAATAATGATTTTCAAATACCATTAGCATTAATATTACATACACAGGTATCAAAAATACCCTGATAAGTGTCAGTTTATTCGGCGTGTTCATCTAAAGTCCTCCCTATTAAATCATATTCCAAAGTATCGGTTACAATACAATCTGCAAATTCTCCGATTTCAAGTTTTCTGTTCGCATATATGTAAAAAACCCCGTCAATGTCAGGTGCATCAAAATAAGTTCTTCCTATATACACATTCTCTTCTCCACTAACCTCTTCCTCAACCAAAACGTTAAAAACTTTATCCAGTTTTTCTTCCATTAAGCTTTCTGAAATTTCTTCCTGCGTATTCATCAACTCAATATATCTTTCTTCCTTTACTTCGTCTGAAATTTGATTTTCAAAGTCGTACGCAGGTGTTCCCTCTTCCCTTGAAAACTTAAAAAATCCTGCCCTGTCTATCTTGTATTCCATCAAAAACCTTATAAGTTCAATGTGATTTTCTTTCGTTTCGCCCGGAAATCCGGTTATAAAAGTAGAACGGATTTTTATATCCGGAATATTTGTTCTAAGCCTTTTTAAAGTTATCTTAATATCCTTTGAAGATGTACTCCTGTTCATCCTCTTTAATATATCATCATTTATATGCTGAATAGGTATATCGACATAGTGTAACACCCTGTCGTTTCTCTTTATCGCATCTATCAGTTCATCGGTTATCGTTTCAGGGTATAAATAAAGCAGTCTTATCCACTTTAAATTGTCAAACTTTTGAAGTTCATCGAGTAAAAAAGGAAGCTCCCTTCTATCGTATAAATCAACTCCATACTCCCCTATATCCTGTGCAATTAATATTATCTCCTTAACTCCCCTTGATACGAGAAGTGCGACCTCATGAATAATATCCTCCTTTTTTCTGCTCCTTTGCTTTCCCCTAAGGTGTGGAATAATGCAATACGTACACCTCTTGTTGCACCCCTCTGAAAGCTTAATATAAGCAGTATATTTTGGAGTCGATAAAACCCTTCCCGTTTCAACTATATCAGAATCAATATTGGTCGTGTTTATGACCCTCTTGTCATTAAACACCTGATTTATCGTATCCACAATATCATATATATGTCCCGTTCCGACAAATGCATCGGCTTCAGGAATTTCTCTTTTTAACTCCTTCGCATACCTTTGAGATAAGCACCCCGTCACTATTATCTTTAAATCAGGTTTTCCCTCTTTCAAAGACCCTGCCCCTATTATCGCATTGATAGATTCTTCCATCGCATCATTAATAAACGAACACGTATTGATAACAACAGCATCGGCTTTGTCTAAATCATCTGTTATTTCATATCCGTTTTCTTTAAGAAGATACATCATATTTTCACTGTCAACTGTGTTTTTATCACAGCCGAGCGTTAAAAAATAAATACTTTTCATTAAAATTCTTCTTCCTCATCTTGAATATCCCCAAAGAAATCTTCCGCTCTCATAAGCACTTTTCTCGGCTTATTTCCATCCGGAGCAGAGATTATCCCCCTTTCTTCCATTTCATCTACGATTGATGCAGCCCTCGCATAACCAACCCTGAGTTTCCTTTGTAGCATAGATGTTGAAATCTCCCCAAGGTCAAAGGCTATCTTTATCGCATCATTTAATTTTGAATCAGTATTATCACCTGATATACTTCCCCCTCCCGTATTTCCGACATCTTCAGCTGCAACAGTCGTAATCTCCGTATAAACTTCTTCATCATAATCACTCTTATAATTTTCTTTTATAAACTCAACAACCTCTTCAACTTCATCATCGGAAATAAAAGCACATTGTGCACGTGTCGGATAGTTTGTTCCGACAGGCGAATAAAGCATATCCCCACGTCCGAGAAGCTTTTCGGCTCCCGTAGCATCCATAATGGTCCTTGAATCAATCTGACTCGACACAGCAAAAGATATACGGGATGGAATATTAGCCTTTATTAAACCCGTTATTACATCGACAGACGGTCTTTGTGTCGCAAGAACAAGGTGTATCCCTGCCGCTCTCGCCTTTTGTGCAAGACGGCATATCGCAGATTCAACCTGATTGGCCGAAGTCATCATAAGGTCTGCAAGCTCGTCTATAATAATTATTATCCTTGGCATCTTTTCTCCGGCTGTTTCTTCCATCTTCGCATTGTATCCTTTTATATCCCTTACAATATTTTGAGCGAACAAATCATACCTCGTATCCATCTGCTTAACTGCCCAGTTAAGAGTATTTGCTGCGTGATTAGGGTCTGTGACAACAGGCACCATCAAATGAGGTATACCGTTGTAAATGCTAAGTTCAACTACCTTCGGGTCAATTAACAATAACTTCACTTCTTCAGGTGTCGCATTAAATATAACTGAATTTATAATCGTATTGACGCATACACTCTTCCCTGAACCCGTAGCCCCTGCAATAAGAAGATGCGGAAGTTTTGCTATATCCATAATCAACATATTTCCCGTCACATCTTTTCCGAGTGCGACAGCGAGTTTTGATTTATGGTTTTTAAATTCTTTACTTTCTACAATTTCCCTAAAATGAACAACAGAAACCTCACTGTTTGGCATCTCTATCCCAACTGCACTTTTTCCGGGAATCGGCGCCTCAATTCTAACACTTTTTGCCGCAAGGCTCATCGCTAAATCATCCGATAAATTTGTTATCTTACTTACCTTTATTCCGGGGTCTAACTGAAGTTCGTATCTCGTTACGGTAGGGCCTATATTAACTTCCGTAACATGTGCCCCCACCTTAAAGTCTTTAAGTGTCTTTTCAAGCTTTCTCGCATTATCAGTAGCCTTCTCTTCCTCTCCCAAGTTATGAACAATTTTCGGCGCTTTTAAAAGACTTGTCTTTGGGAATACATAAACTTTCTTTTCCTCTTTTTTCTCTTCTCTTTTAATGCTTTCTTTCTTACTACTGTCATCTTTCCATATAGAAAGTCCGAGCATATCATTAATATCAGACTGGTCAAGTTCACTTTCTTTCCCATTCGTATCATCTGAAAAATACTTTTTGTTCATATCTTCCCTTATCTTTTCTATATCATCCGTTTGAACAACTTCTCCACCCTGTGCCGCTGCCAGTGCATTTTTTGCTCTTTTTATATCTTCAAGAGTGTTATCTTCATTTACCGGATGGCTTTCCACATCACTCTTCTCATCATTTAAGTCCTCACCCTTTAAAGCATCTGTGTCATTTTCATCTTCATTAAATCTACTGCTTTCAAAGAGTTCTTTGGCTTTGTTCGTTTCATCGATGGTTTGTCTTAAAGCATTTTCCGTATCCCTTATTTCCCTGTCATATCCAACGCTCTTTCTCACATTATCCCTTATTTCATCTTCATCTATTTCTTCTGCCTGTGCTTTTAAAGAATTTATCTTATATTCAAATCTGTTTTCTTCTTCCTTTTCATCTTCAAGCTTTGAAGTATATGTATTTATTATAGGCTTTCTCTCCTCACTCATATACTCCTCATAGCTTTTTTCCAAATTTTCTTTTATATTGTCGACATCCTTCTTCGTCCTTATATCTTCTTTTTCATATGGATTTTCCAAAATAGAAGAGCGGGATGTTTTCATCTTTCTTGTTTCCTGCTGTCTTTCCTGCCTCTCCTCCATCTGCCTCATTTTAGCCTCAGCCTGTTTACGCATCTTCTCTTTTTTAAGCTCAGCTTTCTTTTCTATCATATCCTGTCTTAACTTTTCTTTTTCTTCCCTGTTTCTCTCATCGACTTCCCTTTGAAGTTTTGAATACTCAACAATTTGATTTCTGAATAAAAGAACCAATAAAACTCCCATAATCAAGACAGAAAATACCCACGCCCCGACAGGAGATAAAAATTTAGTGTATAAATTTCCAAGCAACACTCCGATTATCCCACCGCTTGAGCCTTTTTCGATAATATATGAATATAAATTCACATCTCCAATTGTATAATCAAGGTATTCACCGTTTATGTTAAGCATAGCAAGAAAATTACAAAGTATTAAAAATACAAAAATAATAAACTTATTATCCTTAAACGGTCTTAGTTTATAGACAATATATATTCCGCACAAAATAAGTGTTATCCCAAATACTATAATACCTATACTTCCGACTAAAAACGTAAAAACCGCATTAAAATTATTCCCTACAATCCCGCTGTTTTTTGCAAAGGCAGAGTATAATAAAAATAACCCGATAAAAATAATAATTATTCCTATAATCTCATTTTTTATCGTTTCACGTTTTAAGTCTTCTTGTTTTATTGTTTTTCTTTTAGCATTGTTATTAGTTTTTTTCTTTGTGCTTTTTGTATTTCTATTGCTTTTCGTAGCTCTCGTATTTTTCTTATTTGCCACTTTCTCTCTCCAAAACTTTATTGCAACTTATATTTTAACATATTTTTTTAATTTTTCATTTTTCTTTTTATAAAAGATTAATATTGTTCCAAAATCTCCCCAATAAACATCTCGTGATAGTCATTGTCTTTGTAATATCTGTCCTCTATTCCCTCTTTATCAATAATTGACATAGGATTCATCGCCTGTCTGTAACAGATTTTACATTCGTAAAATGCTTCGCATTCTTCTATGATTGGAGTGTCAATTTTTTTTGCAGACTTTAAAGTAAAATTACACTCCTTAAATTTATCAAAATCTCTTCCCGATTTACTTCCGCAAAAACCAAGCTCCTTGTTCATTGAACTTACCTTTGGAATGTTTATTGAAAAGTCTTTCGCATTTTTTAAAAGGGAATAAGTATGTCTTGAGTATCTTACTAAAACAGTAAACATATCCCTCCCCCAAATTTTTCCAACACTCCCCCAACCTATCGTCATAGTGTTTACATTTCCCATACCATCTTTAACATTTAAAAACACTCCCGCACCGTCTAAATTCTTAATAAGTAAATCAAATATCTCTTTCTTTTCCATAATATTCTCCTTTATATTTTTTATTTTTCAAAAATTTCATTTGCAATTCTGACAGATTCCATCGCATCCTTTGCGTAATAATCTGCATTTATCATCTTTGCATATTCTTCGTTTAATACAGCTCCCCCAACCATAACTTTAGCACCTGTCTTTTCTTTTAATTTTTTTATCGTCTTTTCCATATTGACAACAGTTGTCGTCATAAGTGCACTGAGCCCAACTAACTTAACATCTCTCTTTTTAGATTCATCAACAACCCTTTGAATGTCTACATCTTTTCCAAGGTCTACAACATCATAACCATAATTTTCAAGAAGAACTTTGACTATATTCTTTCCAATATCGTGAATATCTCCTTTAACCGTTGCAATGATTATCTCTCCTTTACTCTGCTTTACTTCCCCACTCATTTGTAAAACCTCATTTATCGCATCAAATGAGGCTTTTGCCGCCTGTGAGGAAATAAGAAGCTTAGGTAAAAATATCTTCTTTTCTTCAAACCCCTTCCCAACTGCATCAAGAGCAGGAATCAATATCTCATCAATTATTTCAAGTGGCTTTTTTTCCTTTAATAATTCTATCGTGATACTCTTGCTTAAATCTGCCATTCCTTTCATAACACTGTCATAAAGGGAGATGTTTTCATCATTCGTATCCTTATTACTATTTTCACTATTAGTCACATTGTTTATATAGTTTTCACAGTTCTCATCGTATCCCATAAGAGCATTAAACGAATATAAACTGTTCATCATTATATCGCTTGACGGGTTTATAATTCCTGCACTGAGTCCGTTATTTAACGCCATAGTGAAAAAGCCTGCGTTTATATGTTCTCTCTTTGGAAGCCCAAAGGAAATATTGCTTACCCCAAGACATGTATTAGCCCCGAGAACCTCTGTTATATATCTAACTGCTTCTAAAGTCACAACGGCATTTTCCTTATCAGTGCTTATAGCCATTGAAAGAGGGTCGATTATTAAGTCTTTCTTATCAATTCCATATTCTTCTGCCCTACTTATAATCTTTTTTGCAATGTCAATT
>CAMSGF010000039.1 GCA_947058225.1 uncultured Eubacteriaceae bacterium | reverse complement strand
AAGTTCAATTTTAGCTTTTTCGGCAGCTTCCTTTAATCTTTGCATTGCCATTTATCACAGCTGATGCAAACGGACCAAAGCACTTGGATATATCTCTTACAAGAGCTAAATTCGATGAACTTACAAGTGATTTGGTTGATGGAACAGTAGGCCCTGTTAAAAAGGCTATGAGTGATGCAGGACTTAGCGCAAGTGAAATAGATAAGGTTGTATTGGTAGGTGGTTCAACGAGAATTCCTGCGGTAGTAGATGCAGTTAAGAAGATAACGGGAAAAGATGCCGATAAGGGTATTAACCCTGATGAATGTGTTGCTATTGGAGCAGCTATCCAAGGCGGGGTACTTGCAGGAGATGTTCAAGACGTACTTCTTCTTGATGTAACCCCTCTATCACTTGGAATTGAAACACTCGGTGGAGTGTTCACAAAGTTAATCGAAAGAAATACTACAATTCCGACAAAGAAAAGTCAGGTATTCTCAACAGCAGCAGACGGACAGACAGCCGTTGACATTCACGTTCTTCAAGGGGAAAGAGGAATGGCTAACGACAACAAGACGCTTGGAAGATTCCAGCTTACAGGAATTCCTGCTGCACCAAGAGGAGTGCCACAAATTGAAGTTACATTTGATATAGATTCAAACGGTATCGTAAATGTTTCGGCAAAGGACCTTGGAACAGGAAACGAACAAAACGTAGTTATTAAATCTTCTACAAATATGTCTGAAGAAGATATTGAAAAGGCTGTAAAAGAAGCTGAAAAATATGCAAATGAGGACAAGGCAAAAGAAGAAGAAATAAATGCGAGAAATAACGCTGACGCAACGATTTATCAAACTGAAAAGACTTTAAAGGAACTCGGTGATAAGGTAAGCGAAGATGAAAAGAAACCTGTTGAAGAAGCCAAAGAAGAATTAAAGAAAAAGCTTGAAGGAAATGACGTGGAAGAAATCAAAAAGGCAACAGAAAAATTAAGCGAATCATTCTATCCAATCGCACAAAAATTGTATCAGGAACAGGCTGCTCAGGCAGAAGCAAATTCAAATGGACAAAGTGAAAGTGTAAACCCTAATAATAACGATGATAATGTAGTAGATGCAGACTATGAAGTAGTAGACGATGATAAATAATCCTATTAATAAGGAGTAGAAATAAAATATGGCAGAAAAACGAGATTATTATGAGGTTTTGGGTGTTGATAAAAATGCCGGTGCCGATGATATAAAAAAAGCATATAGAAAACTTGCTATGAAATATCACCCTGACAGAAATCCGGGAGATAAAGAGGCAGAAGAAAAGTTTAAAGAGGCAAACGAAGCATACGAAGTCTTATCAAATCCCGATAAGAAGAGTAGATATGACCAATTCGGACATGCCGGAACAGACCCAAACTTCAATGCCGGAGGTTTTGGAGGGTTTGGGGGAGGAGGCTTTGAAGATGTATTTTCGGATATTTTCGGAAATATGTTTTCAGGCGGATTCTCGTCCTCTCAAAACAGGACCGCTCCAAAAAAAGGCAGAGATTTAAGAGTAGATATTACATTATCATTTGAAGAAGCAGTTTTTGGAACAAAAAAAGAAATAAGACTAAAGAGAAAAGAAAGATGCCCCGAATGTGACGGAAGCGGGGCAAAGAGCGAATCGGATATAAAAACCTGTGAAAAGTGCGGTGGCAGCGGACAGGTCAGGGTCAGACAGAAAAGTCTTTTCGGAATGGTTGAAACCATTAAGACCTGCGATGTGTGCGGAGGAAGCGGAAAGACCATAAAAAATGCGTGTTCGGAATGTAAGGGAACGGGTTATGTATTTAAGCAAAGGACTATCACGATAAATATCCCGGAAGGTGTGGATGACGGATTTGTTCTTCCCCTAAAGGGTGAAGGAGAGGCAGGAAGTAACGGAGGAAGAAGCGGAGATGTTTATATTTATATAACTGTGAAAAAACATCAGTTATTTACGAGAGAAGGAAATGATATTTTCCTTGAAGTTCCGCTTACCTTTGTTCAGGCAGCTCTTGGGGACGATATAGAAGTTCCGACAATCGATGGAAAAGTTAAATTGAAAATTCCTGAAGGGACACAAACGGGACAGATATTTAAACTTAAAAACAAGGGCGTTTCAAATCCAAATGGGTTTGGAAAGGGAAGCCAGTTTGTCAAGGTTAAGGTGGAAGTTCCAACAAAACTTTCAAACGCACAAAAGAAAACGCTGCAGGAATTTGCCAAGCTATCAAAAAGCGATAACAATAATCAATCAAAAAGTTTCTGGGATAAGGTTAGAGATACATTCAATTAAAAAAGGGTACATACGTACTCTTTTTTTATTTATAAAGTTTATTTTTATTAACAAGAACAAATTGATATTATATAATAGAGTATATTTAAATATAAAGCACATAAAAAAGACTGCCAAATAGCAGTCTTTAAAATTATTATTTTTCAAGCTCCCTTATTATGAGATAATTTCTCGCCTGAATCGTATTTGGGTGAAGCAATTTATTTTCATTTAGTATAAAGGAGATTATTCTGTCCAGACTTTTTACAATCGCCTTATCCATATCCTTATATGCAATTTCACGTATTTCTTCAACGCCGTCATAATGCCTTGTCTCTTCTATTACATCAGCTAAAAAAATTATCTTTTGAAGCTTTGTCATGTTGGGCTTTCCTGTCGTATGAAATTCAATAGCGCCTAATATATCTTCGTCCGTAACGCCGAATTTATACCTTGCGATAACTTTCCCTGCCATTGCGTGAAGAAGAGATGGGTTTAACATTGTTATTTCATCTATACGCATTCTCTCCATAGTTATATATTCTACCATTTCATCAGTATCCATATTCTTCGCACAGTCGTGCAGCAATGCTGCAAGAGAAGCTTTGTTTTCATTGACACCGTTTTGGTTTGCAAGTTTAATAGCCTCTTTTTGAGTGGATAGTGTATGTTCATATCTGCTTGGACTTAGCATAGCTTTTAACTGTTGTCTTATCTTTACATATTCGTTCATAGTATTCTCCTTAATTTATATATAATTTGTTGTCTGTTATATATTGTATTGTTTCTTTGGGGATTAGGTTCTCGTTTAATTTGCTTCTTAAATCAGTCGAAGAAATATCACTGATTTCAAAATTTTTTAACAGATGTATCTTTGCATCAAATTTCTCCTCTAACTCTTTAACCTTCCTCTTCGTTTCATTTTTCGTATGCGGAGGTCTGTTTGCTATTATAAAAGGAATCTTTTTAAGCAATGTATCGTATTCTTTCCACCTGTTTATTTCAAACAATAAATCTGCCCCTCCTATAAAGTATAAATCAGAAAATTTATTTTGTAAATAATTAATTGTATCAATTGTGTAACAAATTTGATTTGATTTTAATTCATAATCACACACATCAAAAAAAGGATATTTCTCCAAAGCAACTTTTACCATATTAAGTCTATGCTTAGGTGCAATATTATTCTTTTTTTTAAGGGGGTTGATTCCCGTTGGCATAAAGATTACCTTATCCAAATTACATTCTTCCATCGCTTTTAACGCAAGGGTAATGTGTGCATTGTGAATAGGGTTAAAACTGCCGCCTAAATAACCTACTTTCATTTCAATTACCTATAAATTATAAATATTCTTATCATCATTTTTTCTATATAACACAAATTTATTCCCTATCGTGCATACAATCTCACAATTTGCCTTTTCAGATAAAAAGGAAGCTGCCTCTTTTACATCGACTAAAGAGTTTTGTTGTATTTTCCCTTTTATAAGCTCTCTCTTCTCAAGGGCATCATCAGCCTGTTTTGCTATATTTTCGCTTAAGCCGTCTTTTCCTATGTGAATTATATCTTTCATTAACGCTACCTTACTTCTAAGATACTTTCGTTGTTTACTATTTAACATAATATTCTCCTCTTATCTAAAGTATTCAAATTCATATCCCTCTATTGATACACTGTCGCCTTCATTTATACCCATTTCCTCAAGTTCCTTAAATATACCTTTGTTTCTAAGAACTTTTTGAAAATACATACTGGACTCGTAATCAGCCAAATTCACACTGTTGACAAGCCTCCTCATCATCTTACCTTCTACTATATACTTGCCCTTTTGAACGCTTATTTCATATTCTTTTTCTTCTTTTGGAGAATATATAATCTTTTCTTCACTTGTGAAAAATAAAGGTGTTTTTTCTATCGTAGGAAGAGTATTTATTATACAGTTTAACGCTTTATCGATTCCTTCTTTTGTAGCAGCACTTATGGCAAATGTATAAAATCCCTTATTTTCAAAATAAGTTTTTAATTCTTCTACTTTTTTTTCTCTTTTCTCTTCACTTATTAAATCAATTTTATTTAAAAGTACAATTTGCTTTCTTTCTGAGAGTTTTTTTGAATAATTTTCAATCTCATCATTTATAATTTCAAAATCTTTTTTAGGCTCTCTTCCCTCAATTCCGCTTATATCCACCACATGAACGAGAAGCCTTGTCCTTTCAACGTGGCGAAGGAATTGATGTCCTAATCCCTGTCCTTTACTTGCCCCTTCTATCAATCCCGGAATATCCGCAAGAACAAACTCCTCACTGTTTTTATATTTTACAATGCCAAGGTTAGGCGTTAGGGTCGTAAAGTGATAATTAGCTATCTTTGGTTTCGCATTAGTGACTTTTGAAAGAAATGTAGACTTGCCGACGTTTGGAAAGCCTATAAGCCCCACATCTGCTATGATTTTAAGCTCCAACAGTATTTCCAGCTCCTCCGCCTCATCTCCCGGCTTTGCAAACTTAGGTGCTCTTCTTGTAGGTGTCGCAAAGTGTTGATTCCCTCTGCCTCCTCTGCCACCTTCTAAGACGGTAAACTGTTTATTCTCTTCAGTCATATCACAAATGAGCCTACCGCTTGTATTATCAAAAATAACTGTTCCAACAGGCACATCAATTACGATATCCTCTCCGTCCTTGCCGCTCATATTATTCGGCCCGCCGTTTTTGCCGTCCTTTGCCTGATACTTTCTTTTGTATCTAAAAGGCTCAAGGGTATTTATATTATCCTTTGCCCTGAAAATGACATCTCCTCCCTTTCCGCCGTCTCCTCCGTTTGGTCCGCCGTCCGGAACATATTTTTCTCTCCTAAAGGCGACTATTCCATCTCCGCCTTTTCCGCTTTTTATAAAAATTTTCGCTTGATCTATAAACATATTATTTCCTCTACATAAAATTAAACTCCACATTTATTATGTGGAGTTTTTAAACTGTTTATTTTATCTTGCCATTTCTTTTGGATAAATACTGACTTGTTTTTTATTTCTTCCAAGTCTTTCAAACTTAACGACACCGTCTATCTTGGCAAACAATGTGTCATCTCCTCCGATTCCTACGTTATGTCCCGGATAAATTCTCGTTCCTCTTTGTCTTACAAGAATATTACCTGCCAAAACGTTTTGTCCGTCTCCTTTTTTTGTTCCAAGTCTTTTAGACTGTGAATCTCTACCGTTTTTTGAACTACCAACCCCTTTTTTGTGGGCGAATAATTGTAAATTATCTAAACTATATTTAATCATGTTTATTCCTCCGTAATTTTTACTTTTATGAAATTTGGATATTCATCCTCCAGTCCTTCTACGCTCATTAAAAATGCCTTTGCAAGTGCATCAGATTGGACATTTTGTGTTTCATTTCCTTTTGGAATTTCAAAATAAGTATATCCGCTTTCAAGTTTCGCATTGGTTTTTATATTAACATATTCTTCCAATGCATTTATTATATTTAAAGTCAAAGATGAGATACTCGCACATATTATATCTTTTCCAAATTCAGATGAATCAGAATGACCTGTGATTTTAATCTTATTAATAAAGTTATCTTTTAAATTAAAAGCAATATTAATCATCCGCTTTGCTTTTCTTTACCGCCGTAATTTCAACTTTTGTAAAAGGTTGTCTGTGTCCTTGTTTTTTTCTGTAATCTTTTTTAGCCTTGTATTTATATACAATAACTTTTTCAGATTTGCCTTGTTCAAGGATTTTCCCTTCCACTTCATATCCTTCTACGATAGGCTTGCCGACAACTGTTGCGTCATTGTCCTTTACAAGCAAGATATCGCTAAAAGTAATTTTTTTTGCGTTTTTTCTTTTCGGAGTTATCTTTTCTACATTGATGATATCTCCCTTTTGAACGCGGTATTGTTTACCGCCTGTTCTGATTACTGCGTACATATTTCTTACCTCCACTATCCTGTCTCGCCTACTAAGGTGTGATAAATCAACTTAAAACCTTATCTCGTGCGGATACATACGCTGTTAATATAGCATAGTTTAATTTTTTTGTCAATTATTTTATATTAATTTTTACTTCGTATTTCAAATTTATTCAGCATACTGTTTAAAACTAAACTCAAATAAATGACATCTTCGTTTTTTAAGTTTGAATTATCCTTTTTTAAATTTTTGTGTAATAATTTTTTTAAATAACTAATATTATCACAAAGTTCTTCCTTTTTCATTCTTTTCTCTCCTTTTTCTACTTTATACTTAATATATTAATCATATCTTCTGTCTATAATTGTCGAATTTAGAGATTTATTTGAAAAAAATATCAAGATATTGTGTTTTTTTGCCCAATTTTCATATTTGTGTCTAAATGTGGAGAAAAGATGAGAAGTTTCGGGAGGGGCGGCGGGTGAAGTGCGATGCACTTCACTGACAGGCGAATTTTATTCGCCTGAACTTTTAAAAGGGAGGATTTTGAAAATTTATTTTCAAAATCCTCCCT
>CAMSGF010000038.1 GCA_947058225.1 uncultured Eubacteriaceae bacterium | reverse complement strand
GGTTCGGGTATGATTCATCCGAATATGGCGACAATGCTTTGCTTTGTTACGACAGATGCGAATATAGAAGAAAATACGTTTAGGGAAGTTTTAAAGGAAGTTGTGGACGATACGTTTAATATGCTTTCTGTTGACGGAGATACTTCGACAAATGATACGATAACAGCCCTCGCAAACGGTATGGCAGGAAATGAAGTCATAACAAAAGAACACAAAGATTATAATGTTTTTAAAGATGCACTTATGTTTGTATGCAAACACCTTGCAACGCAGATTGCAAAGGATGGGGAAGGTGCGACAAAGTTTTTGCAGGTTATCGTTAAAAATGCAAAGAGCAAGGAAGATGCAAAAAAGGTTGCAAAGTCTATCGTCAGTTCAAGTTTAACAAAGGCAGCGTTTTTTGGTGAAGATGCAAACTGGGGCAGGGTGCTTTGTGCCGCAGGGTACAGTGGTGTCGATTTTGACCCAAAGGATGTTACATTGACTTTTTCAAGTGCAAGAGGCAGTATTGTGGTATACGATAATGGAATGGGGGTGGACTTTGATGAGGATATTGCCCTTACGATACTGCAACAGGTTGAGATAGATATTATTTTTGATATGAACGTGGGTGAGTTTGAAGCAACTGCATGGGGTTGTGATTTAAGCTATGAATATGTAAAGATAAATGGGGAGTACAGAAGTTAATGGAAGATTATCAAAATAAAGCAAAGGTGCTTATTGAGGCACTTCCTTATATAAAAAAGTTTAATGATAAAATTGTCGTTGTAAAATACGGTGGTTCTGCCATGACCGATAAAGCAATACAAAAAAGCGTTATAAAGGATATCGCTCTTATGAGGCTTGTCGGGATAAACCCTGTTATAGTTCATGGTGGGGGTAAGGACATAAACGATATGCTTGATAAGGTTGGAAAAGACCATAAATTTATAAACGGTCTTAGATTTACCGATTTTGAAACTATGGAGATAGTTCAAATGGTTTTGGCAGGGAAAATAAACAAAGATTTAGTCGGTATGTTTTCTTTTGAGGGAATGAAAGCCATAGGTATAACAGGGCAGGATGGTAATACCCTTATTGCATCAAAGCATATGCCTCACGGAGATGATTTAGGCTATGTCGGAAAGATAGAAAATGTCAACGTTGAACTTATTTTAAAGATGGTTGAGGATAAATATATTCCAATCATTGCACCGATAGGAGCCGATGAAAACGGAAAGACGTATAATATAAATGCCGATACGGCTTCCTGTGCCATTGCAAACGCACTAAAGGCAGAAAAACTTATTTTTATGTCCGATATAAAGGGAGTTCTAAAAAAGGACAAAAAGACGTTAATTCAAAGGATAAGGACGGACGAGATAGATTCTTTGATTGAGGATAAGACAGTGGATGGCGGTATGATACCAAAGTTACAGGCGGCAAAGGAGAGTGTGTTAAGCGGGGTAAACTCCGTTCATATAATCGATGGAAGGGTCAATCACAGTCTGCTCCTTGAAACATTTACCGATTATGGTATAGGAACTATGATTGTATAAGAAGTAAAAAGAAATTACAGGAGAAAAAAATGAGTATAATAGATGATGGGAAAAAATATTTGATGAATACATATAACAGAATCCCGGTAGTGTTTGAAAAAGGGGATGGGGTATATTTATACGATGAAAATGGGAAAGAATACCTCGATTTTGTAGGAGGAATAGCTGTCAACTCTCTTGGATATAACGATGAGGGATTAAAAGAGATAATTGCAAAACAAGCTGAAAAACTTATGCACGTATCGAATTTGTATTACACAAGGCCTAACGTTGAACTCTCAAAAAAACTTGTGGAAAAATCTGATTTGGACAGGGCATTTTTTTGTAACAGCGGGGCTGAGGCGACAGAAGGTGCGATGAAGCTTGCGAGAATGTATGCGGATAAATTTAGAAATAAAGAAACTAAGATAATCGCAATGAATAATTCCTTTCATGGAAGAACCTTTGGAGCGGTTACGGCTACGGGACAGCTAAAATATCAAAAACATTTAGGTCCGATTCTTCCGGATGTGGTGCATATTGATTTTAATGATTTTGACGTGCTTAAAAAAGAGGCTTTGGATAACTGCTGTGGGATAATGATTGAGCCGATTCAGGGAGAAGGCGGTATCAGACCTGCCGATAAAAAATATTTAAAAAAGGTAAGAGAACTTTGTGATGAACTCGATATAGTTTTGATATTTGATGAGGTGCAGTGTGGTATGGGTAGGACGGGAAATATGTTTGCGTATGAATATTTTGATGTGGTTCCAGATGTCTTGTGTATGGCAAAAGGTATAGCTGGTGGGCTTCCTATGGGGGCTATTTTAGCAAGAGAAGAAAAGGCAAGGGCGTTTGAACCCGGAAACCATGCATCTACGTTTGGTGGGAATGCGATTTGTTCTGCTGCGGCAGGATACGTCATAGATAAAGTGGAAAGTCTGCTTGAGAATGTGAGAGAGCAGGGAGAATATTTAAAAGGTCAACTTGAAAAATTAAAAGAAAAGTACGATTTGATTTTAGATGTAAGAGGTGTAGGTCTTATGCTTGGAATGGAATTTGACAGACCTGTGTCAGATATAATATCAGGGGCATTTGATGACGGACTTTTACTATTAAATTCAGGCACCAATATAATAAGATTTGTTCCTCCTCTTATAATAGAAAAAGATGATATTGATAAGTGTATTGAGATTTTAGAAAAACATATAAAAAATTTAAAATAGTATATTGTTATTATAAAAGAAAAGTATTTTTATAACATTTTATAAGATAAATTAAGAATAAACTGTTGTTATTGTAACAGCAGTTTATTTATTTGAAAGCTATTTGTTCATATATGAAATCTATTGAAAAGGTTGGGAAACTATAATAGCATATATGATTTTAAATAATAATTTATTTTTATTAAAATTATTGAAAAAGGTACGGATTAATTATATACTTTATAAAATATAAATTAAAAAATTAAAGGAGAAATAAATAATGGGAAAAATGATTACTGTTGAAGAATATGCACATCAAAATAATATATCTGTTTATAAAGTGGAACAATTGATGTTTGAAGCAATTAAAATAATTGACGGAAAGAAAATGATTGATGAAAATGAGATATATCCTTATACATATAAAAACAATGAAAATGAAAATTTTAATATGAAAAAGATGAGCATAAACTCATTTAGAAGAAGCAGTTTTAGCTTTCATGAGGAAGAAAATAAGATAAAAGAGAAAACAAAAACAAGAATAAGATAATATTAAAATATAAATATTTGGGTTAAAAATTATTTTTAATTTTTTATATAGTTTATTTCTTTATTTTTTATTAAATTAAATCAGGTTTTATTTAGAATGATTTTTATAAATTAAAATATTGTGTAAGAAAAGATTTAATTATATTATTTTTATGTTATTTTTTTGGAAAAATTGAACATATGTAAAAATTTTATTGATTATTTGTCATATTGTGTGTTATCATAAATTATAAATAACAGTGCAGGTATGGCTATGAGGGATAATAAAGAGAAAAGAAAAGTTAATGTTAAGGTTCTTGGTGCAAATTATACGATTGTTTCCACTGACAAGGACAATGAAAGATCCGAAAAAGTCGCTAAATTTGTAGATGAATTGGTAAGTGAAGTAAAGAGAAAGAACACTTATATCAATTCTTATACGGCGGCTGTTTTAGCCTGTTTAAATATATGCGAGGAACTGTTTAATTTAAAAGATGAGATTGAAGTTTTAAGACAAAATAAGGAAGAGTATGAAATCTTAAGTGAATATAAGGAAAACCTTATGCATGCACTTGAAGAGGCGGAAGCAAATGAAGCCAAAAGAATGAGTATGCAGATAAAATATGAGAGAATGGAAATCGAAAACGAGGAATTAAAGGACTTGTTGGAAGAATACAAGGAAAAGTTTACCTCAATGCGAAGTGAAATCGAGCATAACAGACATTCAATAAATGAACTTCAAAATAAACTGTTGGAAAATCAAATTGAACTTGTAAAGGCGAGAAAGAATATATTAGATTATACGAACGAAGATTAAAAAGAAAGCAAAATGTTTTCTTTTTTATATTAATAATATTTATTTTATTTCTTTTTTATTTTTTAATTCAAATAGATGTAGTTTAGTTTTCAATGTAACTTAAATATTTTTTTATTAAAAATATTGTTGCATAAACAAAGCAAAGAGGGGAAAAAATTAGTTTGCATTTTATATAAACTATTAATAGTGCATTAAAAAAGGAAGAATTTTCTTCCTTTTATTTTTTCATAGTCTGTGGAACTTCTGCTTTTATAAGATGAAGTTCTCCGAGATTGTCATTTGAAATTATAAGATTATTTGCATCAGATTCTATGGAGTATGTCACCATATCTTTATCTGATTGTTCAAGCTTTAATATGTTTTTACCGTTTTCGTTTGAAACTTCATATGTAAATTTTGAGTTTACATCGTCAAAATATATATTGCCTTTGTTATCTTCATCAAAGGTGTAATAAAAATTTAAGTCTGAATAGTCTACGTCGTGTCCGTCCATAACTACTTTTATGAGCTTGTATTCTCCGTTTATATTTACTTCATCATTTCCTTTAATTTTGTCTTTAAAAGCGATTATACCAATACCGAGTATAATCAAAGCTACAAAAGAAATTATAAGTATTGTTCTCTTTCTATCCATAATACTCCTCCGGTTGTGTGTAAATATATTTTATATATATGTACTAGTTATATAAATATGATAAAAAGTGTATTTAAAATTTAATATCTTTAAATATTTTATTTATTATCTTTGTATTATTACTAATTATTGAAAAGAAGTTAAAATTATGCTATAATTTTTAGCACAAATTAGGAGAATAAAATGGATATTAAAGAAAAATCGTTGGCATTACATAATCAGTTAAATGGAAAACTTGAAGTAAATTCAAAAAGAAGCATTACTACAAAAGAAGACTTATCACTTCTTTATTCACCGGGAGTTGCAAAGCCATGTGAGGAGATATATAAAAATGAGGAAGATGTTTATAAATATACTATAAAGAAAAATACTGTGGCGGTTATAAGTGACGGAAGTGCTGTGCTTGGGCTTGGAAATATCGGAGCAAAGGCAGCTATTCCCGTTATGGAAGGAAAGGCTGTATTATTTAAAGAGTTTGCGGGAGTAAATGCTTTCCCCATTTGTATCGATACGAATGATACAAAAAAGATTATAGAAACCATAAAGCTTATAGCTCCTGTGTTTGGTGCGATTAATCTTGAGGATATTTCAGCTCCAAGGTGTGTTGAAATAGAAAATGCACTTAAAGAATGTCTTGATATTCCTGTGTTTCATGACGACCAACATGGAACGGCTGTTGTTGTCCTCGCAGGAATTATCAATGCATTAAAGATAGTTGGAAAGAAATTTGAGAATATTAAGGTTGTAGTAAACGGGGATGGTTCGGCTGGTTATGCTATTTCAAAGATGCTTTATAATTTTAATGTGAAAAATATAGTAGTATGCGGGATAGATGGAATTATAAAGGAAGATGAAAACAATAATATCGTGCAAAATGAACTCCTTAAATTTACGAATCCAAACGGAGAAGAGGGGAAACTGGAAGATGCTTTAAAAGGAAGTGACGTGTTTATCGGGGTGTCAAAGGGAAATATCGTCGATTATAAGATGATAGAGAGAATGAATGATGATGCGATTGTTTTTGCTATGGCAAACCCGACTCCTGAAATTATGCCCGATGAGGCTAAAAGGGGAGGGGCTAAGATAGTTGGAACGGGCAGGAGTGATTTTGATAATCAGGTGAACAATGTTCTTGCATTTCCCGGAATTTTCAAAGGTGCGCTGGAGGCAGGGGTAAAACAGATTACGGAGGAGATGAAAGTCGCTGCCGCAAAGGCTATTGCTTCTTGTGTTTTGGAAAGTGATTTAAGTGAAGATAACATACTTCCCTTAGCACTTGACAGAAACGTTTCAGACAAAGTTGCAAAAGCTGTCTACGATATAGGGAAAAGTGAAGCCGAATGTGGTTTTAATATTTAGTGTGTTTTAGTATATATAAATAAAGGTAAAATGTATTATAAACGGTGAATATTCTTAACTTTTATTTAAAATAGTGGTATACTTATTTGAAAATATGTAAATTAAAATATTAAATTAATTTTATATAAACAACGAGCTGGAGGGAAAAGTGAAAGATAAGTTAGAAGATATTAAAAAAGAGGCATTGGAAAAATTAAACCAGGTAAAAAAACAAGATGAACTCGATGGGATAAGGGTTGAGTTTTTGGGAAAGAAGGGCAGGCTTACGTCAATTTTAAGGAGTATGGGTTCTCTTTCAAAGGAAGAAAGACCGATTGTCGGAAAGCTTGCAAATGAAGTAAGGGAAGAAATCGAAAAAGTTTTAGAAGAAAAGAAAAAAGAACTTGAAGAATTTTTACTTTTGGAAAAGTTAAAAAAGGAAACTATCGATATAACACTTCCCGGCAAAAAAATAGAGCAAGGGCACAGACATCCTATTTATCAGGTTATAAACGAGCTTTATTCTATTTTTGAAAGTCTTGGCTTTTGTGTTACGGAAGGACCTGAAATTGAGTTTGTTAAAAATAATTTTGACAATCTTAATTCTCCAAAAGACCATTCTTCAAGGGATAAAAGTGATACTTTTTATATAAATGACGATATTATCTTAAGGACACAGACTTCTCCCTGTGTACTCGATAAAGTGGAGATATATTTTGCGAAGTGCCTCGAT
>CAMSGF010000037.1 GCA_947058225.1 uncultured Eubacteriaceae bacterium | reverse complement strand
CTTCCCAAATTTTTTAAATATTCTTCTAAATATTTTTCTTTTTGTATTATATTCATAATGTTTCCCTTGTTAATCATCAAACTTTTTTATGAGATTTTTTGCTTCTTCAAGAGATATGTTCTTTTTCTTTGCTATTTTTTTAAGGTCATCGTATTCGTATTTAGTTCTTGTTACATCGTATCCGTACGATTTTTTACATCTTACATCTGTGTATGGAGTGCGTATGGTCTTAATATCTCTTGATAGAATATATCTATTCATAACATTTTCCCTTATGCCAAGCGTTGAAGTATGTTTAAACATCGTTTTTATGATATTTTCTTTATCCTCTTCCTTACATATAACACAAAGCAATATCCCCATCCTCGATTTTTTCATTCCAATCGGTATGGTGTATACGTCTTTTGCCCCTATTTCAAAAATCATATCCATGGCGAAACTTATTTCTTCTGCTGTCATATCATCGACATTGCACGATAGTTCTATTATCTTATCTTTGTTTTCATCTGTCTTTCCAAGCATTATCCGAACGAGATTTGCTTTTTTAAAATCTTTTTTCCCAAAACCATAGCCTATAGCTAAAGTTTTCATAATAGGCATATTTGAAAAATCAGTTGCAAAGTGTTTTAAAATGGCGGCTCCTGTTGGAGTGCAAAGTTCAGATTGTATTTCACTGTCATTATATATTGGAACGTCTTTTAATATATACGCTGTGGCAGGAGCCGGGACAGGAAGGATTCCATGAGCGCATTTAACACTCCCGCTTCCAACGTTAACAGGAGATACTATTATCTTATCAGGAGCAATTTCATTTATTAACATACAAACCATAGTGATATCTGCTATGGCATCCATTTCTCCGACTTCATGAAAGTGTATCTGTTCTATACTTTTTCCATGTGCCATACTTTCAGCCTTTGCAATCAGTGAATAAACCGATAAAATATCATCCTTAACTTTTTTTTCTATATCAAAACTACTTATAATTTTTTCAATGTGACGCATTGAATTGTGCTGGTGATTATGAGAATGATGTTCTTTATTAATGTTATAATGATGTTCGTGTGGATGATTGTGAGTATATCCGTCAATATCTTCATTAGAATAAGTATGTGTATTTATACCTTCTTTAGAATTAATATATTGTTCATTTGTATATTCGTAGGAGTGGTCTTTACCATATTCATTTTCGTGTTCATTAGAATGAATATGCGTGTGTTCATTTTTATGCTCGTGAGAATGGCCTTGTATATCCTCATCTTTGTGTTTGCTGGAATGAATATGTGCATCCTCATTAATACGCTCGTGTGGGTGCTTATGCGTATGAACGTCAATGTGCTTATGCTCATGTTCCGTTATATATTTATCGATATGTTCGTGAGAATGTGTATGTTCATTTTCTTCCACGCCATTTATTTTTACCAATACCTGATTTCCCATAATGCCGCACTTGCTTTCTTTTTTTACGCTGACATTTACACTTGGTATACCAAGATTATTTATTTTATCGATAAATTCGTTCTTGTTTGGTATAAGCTCCAACAGTGCGGCGCAGAGCATATCGCCTGCGGCTCCCATTGAGCAGTCTATATACATTGTTTTCATTTTTTTACCTCCATATGATTAATCATACTCGCAAGATATCCCGCTCCAAAGCCGTTGTCTATATTTACGACGCTTACTCCCGATGCACAGGAATTTAACATTGAAAGAAGTGCGGATAACCCTTCAAATGACGCTCCGTATCCAACGCTTGTCGGAACTGCGATGACAGGGCAATCGGCTAACCCTCCGATAACACTTGCCAAAGCTCCCTCCATTCCCGCTATTGCTATTATGACACTCGCATTCATTATATCATCAAGATGAGAAAGAAGCCTATGAAGTCCCGCAACTCCGACATCGTATAATTCCATAACATCATTTCCAAGAGCTTTAGCCGTAACGGCAGCCTCATTTGCAACGGGAATATCGCTTGTCCCTCCGGTTACAACTAATATTTTTCCGATTCCATCAGGCTCCATCATATTTCCTACAATTCCTATTTTTGCTTTATTATAAAAAGTGATGTCCAATTTCTTTTGTATCTTTAAAAATTTTTCTTCATTAAGTCTTGTTATTAAAATACACTCCTGTCCATTTTCTTTCATCGCCTTTGCAATATCAGTAATTTGCCCCGCACTTTTGCCCTCTCCGTAAATGACCTCTGCTATTCCCTGTCTTATAGTTCTATGTAGGTCTACTTTTGCAAAGTCAATGTCTTCATAGGGCTTTTTCTTTATCTTTAAAAGTGCATCATCTAGCGATATTTTATCATTTTTCAAATCTAAAAGAATTTGTTTTATTTCACTTTTCATTCTACATGTCCTTTCGTTTTTAATTATCTATATTTTCATTACTCTGCATTTGGAATTGTTAAAAAAATATTTAAATTTTTATGATAAATAAAGTTAAAATTTAAATACAAAAGAATAAATAAAAATAATACGAAACACTATACAAATATACTTAAATTATAAAAAAATAATTGTTATTTTATTTATAATTTTATCTTTAAAAGAAAAGACCCATTTGTTTATTTTTATATAAAATAGTGAGTCTTTTTGTTTTTTTAATTATTTTATACCTATTTTAATCTCGCAATAACTTCCCTCGTAAATTCCTTTGTCCCACAGTTTCCGCCTAAATCTTTCGTAAGGGTTTTTCCATCTTTGAAAATATCTTCTATCGCTCTTTTTATCTTTGTACACTCTTCTTTTAGTCCAAGATAACCTAGCATATCACTCGCCGCCAATATGCAGGCTGTCGGGTTGGCTGAATTTGTGCCTGCGATGTCAGGGGCAGAGCCATGAACTGCCTCAAATATGGCGGCATCTTTTCCTATGTTTGCACCTGTGGTAAGCCCAAGACCTCCGATAAGCCCTGCACAAAGGTCGCTTATTATATCTCCGAATAAATTTGTCGCAAGAAGAATATCATACTTTTCAGGGTGCATAACTATATTCATACAGGCCGCATCTATTATCATTTCTTCAAGTTCAATGTCTTTGTATTCTCCTGCCACACTTTCAACTGCATCTAAAAATATTCTGTCTGTCAGTTTTAATATGTTCGCTTTATGCAGTGCAGTGATTTTCTTCCTGTTTTCTTTCCTTGCGTATTCAAAAGCGTATCTTGCGATATCTTCACTTGCTTTTTTAGTGATTATTCTCTCACTTACAGCCTTTTCTTCTCCCTCTTTTCTTTCAACTCCCGAATAAAGACCCTCTGTATTCTCCCTCATTACGACTAAATCTACATTTTCATACCTGCATTTAAGTCCTTCAAAGTTTTTTACGGGCCTTACATTTGCATATAGGTTAAATTCCTGTCTAAGCCCCACATTTACACTTCTAAACCCCCTCCCCACAGGCGTGGTTACAGGTCCTTTTAATGCAACCTTATTTTCTCTTATGCTTTCAATGAGTTTATCATTTATCGGTTTGTCGTATTTTTTAACGGATTCAAGCCCTGCGATTTGTGTGTCAAAATTTATATCACAGCCTAAAAACTCTATAATATCAACGACACTTCTTATAACCTCAGGTCCGATTCCGTCTCCGTATATTAATGTAACATTTTTTGTCATTATACTCTCCTTTTTTTATTCATCGTTTTATAATTATATCATAATATTTTTATAATTAAAATTATTAACTCTAACTCTTGACATAAAAACACTTTAAACTTATAATTATTCTTAAATAAAGGCTTAAATAAGAGGAGTACGCTTATTATCATAACAGGGATAAAATACCTTAGACTGAAAGTATTTTTTATGCAATGGTATGCCGAAAAACACTTGTTGCCTCACAGTAAAATGTGCGTATGGCTGCGTTAAAGTTTAAAGTGGGTTATCAACCAATTAGGGTGGCACCGCGGAAGAGATTTCGTCCCTGACATAACTGTCGGGATTTTTTATTTGTAATATTTTTATTTTAAGTAAGGAGTAAGCGATGGGAAATAAAATATTTGCTCCAAAAGGCACAAAAGACATATACGGGAAAGACGTTATCCTTTGGGAGAAAATTGAAAGTGAAATAAAAAAACTTTGTAAAAAATTTGACTTTAAACAAATAAGGACACCTATGTTTGAATATTTAAGCGTGTTTGACAGGAGTGTTGGAGAAAGTACGGATATAGTAAGTAAGGAAATGTATACCCTAAATCACAGGGGGGATGAAGTCTTTGCGTTAAAGCCTGAGGGAACAAGCTCTGTTATGAGGGCATTTATAGAACATGGACTTGGAAACGAGATAACACCTGCAAAACTTTTTTATATAACACCTTGCTTTAGAAGTGAAAGACCGCAAAAGGGACGACAAAGGCAGTTTCATCAGTTTGGAGTTGAAGCTTTAGGCTCTGTATCCCCGATGATAGATGCACAGGTTATTTTGCTCGCACATACTTTTTTTAAGATTCTTAAGGTGGATAAAGCGATAAAGCTTAAATTAAACAGTGTCGGCTGTCCAAAATGCAGGAGTGAGTATTACGATGTGTTAAGAGAGTTCTTTATTGGAAAAGAAGATAAACTTTGTGAAGACTGCAAGATAAGACTTGAAAAGAATCCGATGAGGATGCTCGATTGTAAAAGGGAAAGCTGCAAGGCTCTTATGGAGGGCGTTCCGCTTATGAAAGAGTATCTGTGTAAAGACTGTAAAGCTCATCAGGAAAAATTATTAAATTATTTGGATATTTTGGATATAAAATATGAAATAGACTATAAAATCGTAAGAGGGCTTGATTATTACACACAGACTGCGTTTGAATTTGTATCCGATTTGCTCGGTGCACAGGGGACCGTATGCGGTGGAGGAAGATATAATTCACTGGTTGAGATGCTTGGAGGAAAAGAAACTGCCGGTATCGGCTTTGGAATGGGGATAGAAAGGCTTATTTTATTAATAGAACAGGAAAACCCTAATTTATTAAATTCAGATGATGATAATATAGACGTATATATCGCACCTCTTGGAGAAAAGGCAAAGGAAACAGCTTTAAAATACTTAAAAATTTTAATAGAAAAGGGATTAAGTGTCCAAACTGATTGTATGGACAAAAGCTTAAAGGCACAGATGAAATATGCAAATAAGATAAATGCAAAAAAAGTGCTGATACTCGGAGATGATGAGATGGAAAACGGATATTTCACAGTGAGGGATATGGAAACGAAAGAACAGGAACAAATAAAGTTTGAAGATATTATAAAATATGTATAGGAGAGAGAAATGAAAACAAGTTACAGAACATGTATGTGCACACAAATTTCAAAAGAAGATTTAGGAAAGGAAGTTACGCTTTGTGGCTGGGTGCAGGCTGTCAGAGATTTAGGCGGGGTTATATTTATTCACCTTAGGGATAGGAGCGGAGTTGTGCAGATTGTTTCAAATCAGGAAGACAATAAAGATATTTTTTCCGTTGTTGAAACATTAAGACACGAAGATGTCGTGCAAATAAGCGGAGAAGTCATAAAAAGAGATGAAGAAAACTACAATGAAAATATTGAAACAGGAGATGTTGAGGTCAGGGTTGATAAGATAAATGTGCTTGATAAATCTGATACGCCTCCTATATACGTAGATGATACGGATAATACAAACGAAGCTACAAGGCTTGAATACAGGTTTTTAGACCTTAGAAAACCATTTTTACAAAAAAATATGATGGTCAGGGCAAAGACGGCTGCAGTTGTAAGAAACTTTTTAAACGAAAACGGATTTTTGGAAATTGAAACGCCTTTCCTTGGAAAGCCAACACCTGAGGGGGCAAGAGATTTTCTCGTTCCAAGCAGGGTCAGAAGAGGAAAATTCTTCGGACTTCCTCAATCACCTCAGCTTTTTAAACAAATTTTAATGGTATCGGGCTTTGATAGATACTATCAGCTTGCAAAATGCTTTAGGGATGAAGACCTTCGTCAGGACAGACAGCCTGAATTTACACAAATTGATATGGAGATGTCATTCGTGGATGTTGACGATATTATAAGTGTGAATGAGAAGTTAGTTCATAAGATTTTTAAGGATATAATAGATTATGACATTCCGCTTCCTATTGAGAGAATGTGCTATGATGAGGCTATGGAAAGATACGGCTCCGATAAGCCTGACAGAAGGTTTGGAATGGAGCTTGTTAAGCTAAACGATATTTTAAAAAACTGTGAATTTAAAGTATTCTCGACTCCTATCAAAAACGGAGGAAGTGTCAGGGCGATAAATGCAAAAGGCCTTGCAGGATTTTTCTCAAGGAGAGATATTGACGCACTTGTCGATTATGTTAAGACGTATGGGGCAAAAGGGCTTGCGTGGATTGCACTTGAAAAGGATGGAAACATTAAATCGCAAATTACCAAGTTTATGACAGAAGAAGAGATAAACGGAGTAATCGAGAGAACAAAGGCAGAAAACGGGGACTTGATTTTAATGGTGGCTGATGAAGAAAAAATTGTATTCGACAGCCTTGGAAACTTAAGGCTTCATATAGCAAAGCTTGCAAATGTTCCTATGAAGGAAGGCTTTGAATTCCTATGGGTTACAGATTTTCCTATGTTTGAATATTCAAAAGAAGAAAAAAGATACACAGCAATGCACCATCCGTTTACCGCTCCAAGAGATGAGGATATAGATATTCTCGTATCAGAGCCTGAAAAGGTAAAAGCGAAAGCATATGACCTTGTCGTAAACGGAGTTGAGCTTGGCGGGGGAAGTATAAGATATATGGTAGTGAAAATATAAAGCGTATAATGGATACTTGTAATCAA
>CAMSGF010000036.1 GCA_947058225.1 uncultured Eubacteriaceae bacterium | reverse complement strand
TCTGCTTCGTGCAGAAAGCTGTTTTGTATTTTGAATAATATCTTTACCAGCCCCTCCCCTACACACAAACATTTAAAACCCTCTCAAAACACCCGCTCTCCTCAATTATCTCAAACGCATTTTCAACATTTCCAATGTCCTCAACACAGTGTGCATCGCTTCCCGCCGCAAATTTCACATCTATCCCCTCATCCATTATCATCTTAATCTCCTTCGCATCAAGCTTTAACCTTTTATTGTTTATCTCAAGAACAGTTCCATTTTTTTCACATTCTCTCGCAACCTCTATTAAATCAATCTTAGAATTGGAATTTGGATGAGTTATCATATCCACCTTGTATCTGTTTAACGCGAGGATAACAGCCCTCGTATCTACTTTTTCATTTATTTTATTTAACTTTGGAAGAAGCTGAAAATAATAAAACGCCTTGAAGTTCTTAGGTTTCATAAGCAAATGAAATCCAAAATATAACACATCTATTATCTCTAACATCTCATCACTCACATCAAGTTCACCATCCAAAGAAATAATATTCGCCTCAACCCCAAGAAGAATTTCAATATCAGGATACTTTTCTTTTAAATAATCTATCTCCTGCCTCATCTTAAAAAAGATTTTATCTTTTGACTTTCGCATAAAAAAGTGTCGTGGTCCATGCTCGCTTATGATTATCTTTTTTAAACCCATCTCTCTTGCCCTTATAACATTTTCTTCTATCGTTGAAGTGCCATGAGAATAGATAGTATGACAATGCACCTCGCTATTTAATTCCATCTTTTTCTAACTCCTGCATAATCGTTGGAATAATCTCCTCTGCACTGATTCCCTTTATCTTCTCTCCACGCTTAAAAAATACTGCATTCCCATCCCCACAGGCAACCCCCATATCAGCCTCTTTCGCTTCACCGGGGCCATTGACCGCACAACCCATAACAGCCACAACAGCCTGCTTTTTTATATTCTTTGTTTCTTCTTTTAATCTGTCTACTATATCGTATATATTGGTTTTGGTTCTGCCACAGGTCGGACATGATATAACCCTGACACCTTCATTTAAAAGCCCAAGACTCATCAATATCTCCCTCCCCGCATAAACTTCATTTATACTTTTTCCCGTAAGAGATACCCTTATCGTATCACCTATCCCGTCATAGAGCATATTGCCTATCCCAACAGAAGAACGAACAAGACCGCTCATACCTGAACCTGCCTCTGTAATACCAAGATGAAGAGGATAATCGTATTTTTTTCTAAACAATCTGTTGGCCTCAACCGTAGTTTTAACATCACTTGATTTAATGGATACGACGATATTGTCATACCCAAACTCGTTAAAATACTCTATACTCCTGTACGCACTTTCAACGAGAGCCTCAGGGGTTGGATGATGATATTTTTCAAGCAAATCTTTTTCCAAAGACCCGCCGTTTACCCCGATTCTAACGGGAATGCCATAATCTTTTAAACATCTGACAACCTCTTTTACCCTCTCTTTCCCTCCGATATTTCCGGGGTTTATTCTAAGCTTATTCACCCCGTTTTTTATCGATTCAATCGCTAATCTATAATCAAAATGTATATCCGCCACAAACGGAATATTTATCTCCTTTAATACCTTTTTAAGAACACCCGCACATTCCATATCAGGCACAGCCCCCCTTATTATATCAAGGCCTGCCATCTCCATTTCTTTTACCTGATTTATGACTTCTTTAACATTCGTAAGAGGTGTCTTTAACATCGACTGGACTAATACAGGGTTTTCCCCTCCGATTGCTTTATCCTTTATTTTTATCTCTCTTGCGTTCATTTCTACTCCTTATTTTACTATATTTTTATATTATAATAACCTTAAAACATCCTGATATGCTATAAACACTGCAAATGCCATAAGTGCCACAAACCCAACCATATGAACGATTCCCTCTTTTTTAGGGTCGATAGGAGAACCCTTTATCATCTCTATAAGACAAAAGAATATCCTGCTGCCGTCAAGAGCCGGAATAGGAAGCAAATTGAATATGCCTATATTTATCGCAAGCAGTGCAGTTATATTTAACATCACCGCAAAACCCCTGCTTAAAGCCATATTTATAACAGATGCAACTCCGATAGGCCCTGAAAGCTGGTCTATGCCGACATTTCCCCTGAGTAAGTCCATAAGGGCACTGAAAATCAATTTAATAAACTCTCCAAAACTATACACACTCGTCTTTATAACGCTGAAAAATGTCCTTGTGTATGTCGGAGTTATCCCTATTTTATAAGAATTGCTCTCTTTTTCTATTTCGGGAATAAGCCTTTTTACTTCCTCTTTTCCATCTTTTTCAAGCCTAACCTCAATCTCTTTTCCACCGCTTGCATCAACTGCCTTTGCAATATCTTCCCAAGATTCTATATTCTTTCCATCAATTTGAGTTATAGTCTGTCCCGTTTTAATTCCTGCCATGCTTGCAGGAGAATTTGGAAGGATATAATCCATTGTGGTAGTCGGTGTCGTTCCCACAATGCTATAAAGTAACAATAATGCAATAAACGCAGTTATGAGATTCATAAACGCACCGCTTGCAAAGACAATAATTTTTTTTATCGGACTTAATGAATTTAAACTCCCCTCCCCAACCTCTTCATAATCTTCTCCATAAAGCTTACAATATCCCCCTACGGGTAAAAGCCTTATTGAATACATCGTATCCCACTCATTTTCTCCCTTAACAGAAAAAATAAGCGGTCCCATTCCAATTGAAAATTCCTCAACATACACTCCGCACTTTTTCGCCGCAATCAAATGCCCTGCCTCGTGAGTCGTAATGAGAATACCAAAAATTATTAAGGTTACAATCACCGTAAAAAAAATATTCAAATAATCACACTCCCATTATATTAATTTTAAAATTATATCAATATACATATATGACACAGCCACCGCAAAAAGCGTGCTGTCTATTCTGTCTAAAACTCCTCCGTGTCCGGGGATTATATGAGAAAAGTCCTTTATCTTAAACTTCCTCTTAACCATAGATGCAGTTAAATCTCCAAACTGTCCTGCCACAGAACATATTATCCCCAAAATTACGAAATGATAAAACTCCATATTAAATAAATTAAATTTTGAATAAAGAAAATATAAGATAACCGCTGCAATTACGGAGCAAACCTCACCTGCAATACTTCCCTCAATGCTTTTTTTCGGACTTATTTTAGGGGAAAGCCTGTGCTTTCCAAACTTTATCCCAAATAAATATGCAAATGAATCACAGGCTATTGGCATAGCCATAACAAAGTATATATAATATATTCCACCATCTACATTTGTTATAATTCTAAGTGCAAATGATATAAAAAGAGTTATATAAATCATTGCAAAAACCTGATAGACCGATAAATTTGCATCTATATTATTACAAAGAATATTAAATGCAAATATAAGAACGACAGCAAAAGCAAAAATGCTTATGGCATATTCACTGAAATAAAGACTCAATCCCATAAAAACAAGCGATAACAAACAAATAAACGCTATCCCCTTATTATCAGTTCCTATAATCCTCAAGTATTCCACCAAACACAAAATATCAGCGAGAACAGCCAGTGGAATAAATGCGTTTTTCCCTATGTATAATACTACAAATAATAGTGCAATCAGTACAGCAGAGCTTATATTTCTTTGTTTCATTTCTTAAACCAATCCTCCAAAACGCCTTTCTTTGTGTTGAAAAGAATAAATAGCCTTATGTAATTCATTTCTGTCAAAATCAGGCCACAATACGTCTGTAAAATAAAATTCACTGTAGGCTATCTGCCAAAGAAGGAAATTGCTTATCCTTATATCTCCTCCTGTCCTTATAAGAAGGTCTACATTCGGACTTTCGTTTGTATAAATCTTAGTGGAAAAACTATCCTCTGTTATATCTTCAATATCTATCTCATCGGCATTTACAAGCTTTGCAATCTCCTTACACGCCATAACAATCTCATCTCTTCCGCCGTAATTTAATGCAATATTTACATTAAGACCCGTATTATTTCTCGTCAGTTCTCTTGTATACTTTACATTTTCATAAGTCTTTTTGGGAAGCTTTGTTATATCTCCGATAAAGTCCATCCTTACATTTTCTGCCATAAGATAGTCATTTTCTTTTTTTAAATACTCTATTACTAAATTCATAAGTGTATTTACTTCATCTTTTGGTCTTTTCCAATTCTCCGTAGAAAATGCATAAAGGGTTAAATACTTTATTCCAAGGGCATTGACCTCCTTTATTATATTTTTTACGGTGTCCACACCGAATTTATGACCAAAAGTTCTTATTTTTCCCTGCTTTTTTGCCCACCTGCCGTTTCCGTCCATTATAATCGCCAAATGCTTTGGCATATTGTCCATATCAAGAATAATATCGTTCATAATATCTCCTTTGATTAAAAAAGTATTCGTGCATTTAAAATGCACGAATAAATTAAATTGTTGTAATTTCTTTTTCTTTATTTTTTATCTTTTCATCAATTTTTTTGATATAATCATCTGTGATTTTTTGCAAATCTTTTTCTTCACTTTTTAAATCATCTTCCGTTATCTCATGATTTTTTTCCAAAGCCTTAAGGTCTTGCATTGAACCCCTTCTTATGTTCCTCACCGCTACCTTTGCATTTTCACCTTCCTTTTGAACGCTTTTACAAAGTTCTTCTCTTCTCTCCTGTGTAAGCTGTGGAATGACAAGTCTTATCATCTTACCGTCATTAGTAGGGTTTATCCCAAGATTTGATGCCTGTATCGCTTTTTCGATGCTTCCCATAGCTGACTGGTCCCAAGGCTGAACTGTAAGCATTCTTGGTTCGGGAGCTGATATTGTTGCCATTTGAGGAAGTGGAGTCTGTGCTCCGTAATAGTCAACGATTATTCTGTCCAACATACTTGGATTTGCTCTGCCTGCCCTTAGTGAATTCAAATTTGACTGAAGGCTTACAAGCGCCTTTTCCATTCTTTCTTTACTACTATCCATAATTTCGCTCATTTGTATTTCTCCTTTTATATTATTATATTTTTTACTTAATCTATATCTATTTTATTATCGTACCGATTTTTTCTCCCAAAAGAACATTCACGATATTTTCAGGCGGGTCTATAGCAAAAATTAAAATCGGAATGTTGTTATCCATACAAAGCGAAGCCGCAGTTGAATCTATAACTTTAAGTCCCTTATCGAGAATATCCAAATATGAAAGTTCATCATACCTCTTTGCATCAAGATGCTTTGCGGGATCTTTATCATACACTCCATCAACATTTTTAGCCGACACAATAGCTTCTGCCTCAATTTCAGCAGCTCTTAAAGCCGCAGCCGTATCCGTTGAGAAGAATGGATTTCCAGACCCTGCCGCAAATATAACTATCCTTCCCTTTTCCAAATGTCTTATTGCTTTTCTTCTTATATAAGGCTCTGCGATTTCCCTCATCTCAATAGCCGACTGCACTCTAACCTGCATCCCAAGCTCTTCCAGTGCATCCTGAAGACAAAGTGCATTCATAACAGTCGCAAGCATTCCCATATAATCAGCCGTCGCCCTGTCCATTCCCTTACTCGTTCTTCCCCTAAAGAAATTCCCCCCGCCTACGACTATGGCTATTTCAATTCCAAGGTCGTGTGCTTTTTTAATATTTTTACAAATATTGTGAATAATATCATTATTAAGCCCAAACTTATCTTCCCCCGACAATGCCTCTCCGCTTACTTTGAGTACGATTCGTTTATAAATTGGTTCCATAAAATTCTCCTCAATATAATTTATCATTATTATAACATATATAGAACAAAACACAAAAAGAAGTTTAAAATTTTTACATTAAAATATACATATTAATATACATATTCTATTGCTTTTATATTTCAAGATGTTATAATTTTTATTTATAGGAGGCAAATTATATGGGTAAATTTGAATTAAATGATAAAAAAATAATAAAATATACACTTTTTATTGCAATTTTGGTTTTAATAATAATAAATATAAAATTTGCATCAAATATGATTTTTAAAGTATTTCAAATATCTATGCCGCTGATAATCGGTTGTATTTTTGCTTATATTTTAAATATATTACTTACGAGAATTGAAAAAATCTACTTCCCGAACACAAAAAACAAATTCATTTTAAAGACAAAAAGGGCAGTATGTACGATTCTTTCTATTTTTTCGATTATTTTAATATTGTTTTTACTTTTTTATATAGTAATACCTGAAATCGTAAGTGCTTTTACTATTTTTGCAAAAGCAATTCCGCCTGCATTTGATAAATTTCAGTATTGGCTTTTACAATATTCAGATAAAGTTCCTCAGTTTGAATCGTATATAGAAAAATTATATATAAACTGGGATGATTTATTCCAAAAAATATTGGGCTTTACATCAAATGGGATAACCGGAATAGTAAATTCGACATTTTCAATAGTCGGTTCAATTTTTTCAGTAATTGTAAACATAGGTATCGGTCTTATTTTCAGTGTATATATCCTATTTAACAAAGAAACGTTAAAAAGACAGATAAACAAAGTAGGAAGAAGATATTTTATAAAATATAAAAAAGGAATAACAAATGTATTAAATATAGCTGACGAATGTTTTTCAAGCTTTATAGTCGGACAGTGTACGGAGGCAGTTATTTTAGGATGTCTTTGCACACTCGGAATGATGATATTTAAGTTCCCTTATGCACCGATGGTCGGAGCGGTGATAGGAGTTACGGCTCTTATCCCAATGGTTGGAGCGGTATGATATTGTGGCGGCAAATATTCTGGCGGACGTGCTGG
>CAMSGF010000035.1 GCA_947058225.1 uncultured Eubacteriaceae bacterium | reverse complement strand
AAATCATCAAACATATCTCTTATATCTAATCGCATTTATATCCACCCCTTTCCAATATATCCTTTAATTTTTTTCTTCCCCTCATAAGTCTGCTTTTTACGGTTTGTTGATTTAAGCACATATCTGCCCCAATTTGTTTTGTCTTTTGGTTGTAATAGTAGAATCTTATAAAAATTTCTTTATCAACCTTATCCATTTTTGAAAGTGCTTTTTTTATAAGCTTTTTTTGTTCTTTTTTCTCTAATATTTTGTGTGTATTATCTTCAACATTGAACATATAGCTTTCATCAAAGCTTATTGGAATATTTTTGGTTTTTCTTAAATAACTTCTTGCATTATTTCTGGCTATCATAGCGATATATCCTCTCAGATGATATGTTGATATTTTATCTTTATTTTGCCAAAGAGAAAAAAATGTATCACAGGCCAGTTCTTCTGTAATTTCTGTTGAATGAAACCCAAGTTGATTATTTATTATCGTGCATACATATCCATTGTATTTTTCGATAATATGCTTTAATGCTTCTTCGTTATTTTTCTTTAATTGATTTATAAGTTTTTTGTCTTTCATAAATTTTTTTACCGTTTCGTGAGATATCTCATAAATACAGACGCATATTTTTTGTTTTGGTTGCATTTTTATATTTATTTTATTATTTTTATTTTGTTTAAAGCAATATGTTTTTAAATTTAATTTTAGGTTATAAAGTTTAGTGTGTAATTATGTGCTTTGTTAATATATGGGTTACAAGATGTGATAAAGTATATGTTATTGGTTATTTAGTAAAATATGAATGTTATGGAGTGTTTGGTATGATGTGTTTTTTAAGAGGAGGATATTGTTAATAAAAATATTTGAGTGAGTTTAAGCGGTGTTTGGGTGCGGGGTGTTGTCTCTTACTTTTCTTTTATAACTTTAGTTCATTTGATTTGGAAGTGTTTTTGTTTTAGGGGCGGCGGCTTTTAAAAGGAGGCATTTGAAAAATATATTTTTCAAATGCCTCCTTTTAAAAGTTCAGGCGAATGAAATTCGCCTGTTAGTGAAGTGCTTTGCACTTCACCCGCCGCCCCGCATTGTCCTAAAAATAATTTTGATTTAATTCCCCTATTTAAAACACTTTTAATTATTTACTATTATATCGCCGCAGTTATTTCTTAATTTTAATTCAACATCAGCTTTCCTGTAATTATTTCCTATCCTTACTTTTCCAAGGTCAGTTTTTGCATCAAAGAAAATTTTATTCGTAGAACCTATATATATCTTACCCATATCGTTATTTATTTTTGCATCTTCATTTAGTATAAGATTATCAACCCTTATATCTCCGCAGCTGTTTGATAAGTTTAATGAATTTGTTATTTTTGTTATCTTTATATTTCCATAATCATTTTCAGCCTCAATATTATGTACTTCTCCGGCTTCTATACTTCCACAAGATTCTTCTAACTTTGCAGACTTTGCTTTTTCTAATATTATGTTTCCGTAGTCATTGTCTATCGTAACAGTATTTCCTTCTTTTATCGATACATTTCCGCAGCTTTCTTTTATGTCCATATTAGCATTAGCAAATGAATCTATCAATATATCTCCGTAATCATTATTTATCTTTAGATTATCTTGATATTCTTTTGGAATGTATACTTCAATTTTGTGCATAACTGTGTTAAAGCCAAAAAAGTTAAAACCTCTTTTTTGCTTTTGGGAGATGTTTAGTGTGTTTCCGTTTAGGTTTGAACTTACGATACTTTTATTTTGATTCCCGTAAATCATAACTCGTATTTCTTTATTGTCTGAGTTTTTTACATAAATATTTGTGCAGTCTGAATTTATATTAATTTCATTGCAGTTTTTATCATATACTTCGTCTATAAGTAAATCTTTGCTTTCTCTAAGATTTGGTTTGAATGGTTTTGCTTTGAATTTTCCTCCAATCATAAATATCATCACTCCTATAAATAATAATGCCATAATCGATAGTACGATTATGTATATATAATATTTTCTTTTTCTATTCATTATTTTTACTCTTCCTTATTTATTTTCTTCGTCTTTAATTAAGAAAACGAAGTTTAGTATCTGTACTATAAACACAAATACAATCCATATTATCCATGTGACATCCCATCTGTTTGTTAAAAAGCTTATACATAAGTATATTAACAGTGTTATAATCGCTAAAATTTGCCTGATTTGCCTTTTCTTTTTGTTTTCCTGTGTTTGCTTTAAATTTGTTTCTTCTGTGTTCTTTTTATATAACATTTTTGTATATATTATTTTATATGTGCCAATTCCCACTATAAGCAAAAATATTGCAGATGAAATTATGGGATTTATCATAAGAACAGTCGGCGATATCATTATCCACGCTACAGCTACAAAAAATATAAACACACTCTGTGCGATTCCCTCTGTCCTTTTTTGTTTGTCATAGATTTTTGTGTTTTCTTTTATTTGAGAAATATTGTTATTAATAACTATATTACATTCCTTTTCCATTATAAGTTCATTGGGCGTTATATTGTATAGTTCACATATGGGAACAATTTTATCAAAGTCCGGAGTGCTTTGGTCGGTTTCCCATTTTGATATTGTCTGTCTTGTGACACCCAATATATCTGCTGCTTCTTCTTGAGAGAGTCCTTTCTTTTTTCTGAATTCGAGCAGTTTTTCTCCTAAACTCATATGTCATTCACCTCCTCTGTCATATGACATACTTAATTATAGCGTTTGTTTTGTTTGCTTTCCACCAGTTTTGTATGGAAATTTGTCAACCGAAGTTAACATTTGTTTGATTTTTTGCATTAAAATAGAATGTTTTTATATTTTTATTGTCTTTTTAATAAGAATTATTTAGTAGTAGTTTGTTTTTTAATATGAGATAATTTTTGACTGTTATTTTTTTATTAATTTAATATTTTTATTTATATTAAAGTGAACTGAGATTTTTTTGTCTTATTTTTTTTACTTTGAATGTATTTATTATAAAGTAAATCGGCTTAGCAAAATTTATAGTTAAAATTATTGTTTATGATAGTTAAAATTTTTGGAATGTGAATATATTTATAAAGATGGGTGATGTGAATTTGAAGTGTTGTGTCTATGTGGGATTATCGAAACATTAATATTTAATCTTATATTATAATTGTGTGTGTGGGGGAGATGACATTAAAGATATTTTAAATGGTATAATTCCTGTTGTGTCTTTGTGGGGAAAATACGCTCAAAACACAGCTTCAAGGCTTAATTGTTTCTATGTATGGGGCAAGAACATTTGTGATTTCTAAATATTCATCGAATTGTGTCTGTGTGGGGGAGGAGATGAAATACGGTCACAAATACAATCTCAAGGCTAAATTGTTTCTATATGTGTGGTATGAGGTAGGGAAGAGTGAAAATTTTATTCGTTCAAACATGATTGTTTTTATATGTGTGGGAGGGGGAGTCATCAGTAATACAATTAAAATTACTGTTTTTAATGTTTTCATGTATGGGGGGGAGATTTTGGTAAAATACTTAAATTATCCGATTTATTTATTGTGTCTGCGTGGGGGAGGTGTGTATCACATCTTATGGTTTTTATTCCCGCAAGATTGTGTCTGTGTGTTTGGGATGAGTACGTTTGGATTGATGTGGTTTTCTATCGTATTGTGAATGTGTAGGGTTTGGTATGGGAGGGGCGGCGGGTGAAGTGCGATGCACTTCACTTAGAGCATATTTAAAAAATATGCTCTTACTTTGAAAAAGGTATGAATTTTAAATTTATTTAAAATTCATACCTTTTTCAAAGCCGCCGCCCCTCTAGGACCCCATTAAAATAAAGCCATTTAAGATATAAAATCCTTTTTTAATTTCTTTAAATATGGTATAATTAATAATTATTTTATAAGAAGGGGTGCAAAATGAGCGGTAGAGAGAAAGAAAAAAGATATGGCTACATAAAAGATAAGCTAAACGAACTTTATAAAAGCTATGGTTTTGAAGAAATTGCAATACCGATGTTTGTGCCGTATGACACATATGATAAATACGATTTGCTTTCAAATGAAAAGCAATTAAAGGTAATAGACGGAAACGGAAATGTTCTTATAGTCAGAAGTGATGCGACTGTACATGTTTTAAAAGCAGTGAGGACGATGACTAAAAGAAAAGATGAAAAGTTTTTTTATAATGCCAAGATTTTCAGGGGGAATTTTAAAAACGGTGAGGAAGATGAGATAAACCAGCTTGGAGTAGAGTGTTTTTCGAAGAAAAGCACGATTATAGACAGTGATATAATAGCACTTGCAGTGAAAAGTTTGATAAGTCTTGGGATAAAAGATATAAGGCTTGATTTATCTCATGCCGATTTTGTGTATTCTCTGATAGAAGAGATAAAAGAAATTTCAAAAGACGAAGTTGAAACGGTGCATAAGTATATAGAGGACAAAAATACAATTGACCTTCTTTCATTTTTGGATAAAAAGAATGTTAAATCTCATTACAGAGATAAACTATTAGATGTATGTATGCTTTTTGGAGATGTTGAAGATGTGCTTTCAAAGGCAAAGACAATCGCAGTAAATGAGAAGATGAAAAACAGTTTAAAGAGGATAGAAAAAGTATACGAAAATTTAAAATTATATGGAATTGATAAATATGTATACCTCGATTTAGGCTTCACAAACCCTATGAATTATTACAGCGGAATAATGTTTAAAATATATTCACTAAGTGCAGGAAGGGAAATTATCGAGGGTGGAAGATATGACAGAATTTCCAAAAAGTTTGGACTTAGGGATGGCGGAATAGGTTTCAGCCAAAATATGGATTTAACGGTGGATATTTTGGATAGCTATGATTACAGAGACAAGACTTATATAGATTATCAGGTTTTTGGAAGAGATGAAAACAGCGCTGATATTATAAAAAAATTAATCGAGCTTAGGGATAAAGGGTATAACGTGTCTTTTGTAAGCGGTGATGAAGAAAAAATAATAATGAAAAAGGAAGAGGACGATGATTAAGATTGCTTTAGCTAAAGGAAGGGTTGCATCTGAGGCGGTTAAATTATTTAAAGAAATAGGAATTGAATTTTCCGATTACGATATGAACAGGAAACTGATTTTAAGGGACAGCTCCAATCAGGTTGAGATAGTCCTTGTAAAACCGAGTGATACGCCGATATACGTTGAAAACGGGGTGTGCGACTGCGGGATAGTCGGAAAGGATATTCTTCTTGAAGATAACCCTGATGTGTATAGATTATTCCCACTTAATATAGGAAAGTGCAAGATGTGTGTGTGCGGGTTTAAGGGAGAGAGAATTGAGGGGAGAAAGACGATAACTGCTGCGAGCAAATTTACCAATATTGCAAAAAACTATTTTGACAGTCTTGGAATAAAAAGTAAACTCATTAAGCTAAACGGCTCCGTTGAGCTTGCCCCGCTTCTTAATATGTCAGATGTCATAGTCGATATTGTAGAAACGGGAACGACACTTAGAGAAAACGGACTTGATGTGTTAAGGGAAATAGAAGATATTTATTCTGTCTTTATAGTCAATAAAGCTAGCCTTAAGATGAAACATTCAAAACTCAAACCATTTATGAATCAGCTTAAGAAGCTAAAGCTTGGAGGAGAAAAATGAAAATAGTTAATCTTAAGGGAAAGAATGATTATATAGATATAGTTTTAAAAAATTTAAAAAGGCACAATGATAAGCTTGACACTGTAAAAGACAGTGTAAAAGAGATTATTGATGATGTCAGAAAAAATAAAGACAGGGCACTTTTAAAATATATTGAAAAGTTTGACGGTGTTAAAATAAGCAGCCTAAAAGTAGAAAAAAGCGAGTTAAAAAAAGCTTATGATAATCTTGATGAAGGGTTTAAAGCTGTTTTAAATGAAGCGAAAGAAAATATCACGAAGTATCACAGTGCTCAAAAGTACGAACACATTGATATAGATGAGAATGATAAAAGACTCACTCAAAAGGTAACAGCGATTGAAAGGGTGGGGCTTTATGTTCCGGGTGGAAAAAGCCCTTATCCATCGACTGTTTTAATGGATGCCATTCCTGCGAAAGTCGCAGGGGTTAGGGAGATTGTTTTGATAACTCCTCCCCAAAGAAATGGAAAACCAAACAGCGATATACTTGCTGCCTCATACATAGCGGGTGTCGATGAAGTATATTTATCAGGCGGAGCAGGTGCGATAGCAGCACTTGCTTATGGGAGTGAAACGATAAAGCCTGTGTATAAGATATGCGGTCCGGGAAACTTATTTGTGGCTGAGGCGAAAAAGCAGGTTTACGGTGATGTGGATATTGATATGATAGCAGGTCCGAGCGAAATTCTAATCATTGCGGGAAGTGATATGAACCCTAAATTTATAGCCTCAGACTTACTCTCACAGGCTGAGCATGATGAAAATGCGTGTGTCGTTTTGGTCAGTGAGAGTGAGCAGCTTGTAAAAAAGGTTTTAGACGAAGTAGAAGTTCAAATTAAGGTTTTGGAAAAGGAAGATATTGCACGAAAAGCCCTTGAAAACTTTGGCATATGCTTTATAACGAATGATATGGATATGAGCTTTGACGTTTCAAATGCGGTTGCACCCGAACACCTTGAGGTTATGCTTGAAAATCCGTTTGACTATGTTGATAAGATACAAAATGCGGGAAGTGTATTTATGGGAGAATATACGCCTGAGCCTGTCGGAGATTATTTCGCCGGTTCAAACCACACCATTCCGACTTCCGGAAAGGCTAAATTTTATTCTCCATATTTTTCAGAACCCTTGCCACTCTTTCCTCAAACATACCCATCCTCCTT
>CAMSGF010000034.1 GCA_947058225.1 uncultured Eubacteriaceae bacterium | reverse complement strand
TATTACCCGTAAAATCTTTTTTATAAATAACAGAGAATAATTAATTTTTAAGATAAGGCTTGTATAAATAAAAAAATTACAAGCCTCATCTTTTATTAAAAACATTAAAATTTTAATATATAAAAAATTTTAAACATCCCACCTATGTTTTTTTTAATCGACGTGAATTTCATCCTTAAATTCCACTCCCTCACTTAAAAGTAATTCCCTTTGTCTTTTAAAATTCGGGGCAATTCTGCCTTTATAATTTACGACTCTGTGGCAGGGATACTCACCAAAAAATTCAGACATTGAAAGCACTTTGCCGACTAACCTTGAATTATTGTCTCTCCCTGCTAATGAAGCTATCTGTCCATATGTTGCAACTTTCCCCTTTGGAATTTCTGCCACAATGGATAGAATTAAAAAAAACAAGCTCATCATTTAAGACCTTTTCCACTACAGTGCACTTCCCCTTTTTGGAATAAAAAATTTACTCATATCGTTTCCCTCAATTTTAAGAAGCCCGACCTTATTATTTATTCCTCCGCCGTATCCCGTAAGGCTCCCGTTTGTTCCGACAACCCTGTGACAAGGAACAATAATACAAATAGGATTCCACCCCACAGCACCGCCGACTGCCTGAGAAGACATCTTTTCAAGTCCCTTTTCTCTTGCAATTCTTTTTGCAATATCCTTATATGTAACGACCTTTCCATAAGGAATCTTATTTATTATATCTATGACCTGTTTCCTAAAGGGTGTTAAATTTTCTATTTTATACTTTGGAATAAAATCAGGCTTTTCTCCGTTAAAATAAATATCAAGCCATTTTATCGTTTCATCAAATATTTCTAAATCTCTTTCTTCAAGCTCTATATTGTGTTTTACACAGTCTTTTGAACCTTCAAACCAAAGCCCCGTCAAATATTTCCCGTCACTTCTCATATAAACAGTTCCAAGCGGAGAGCTGTATGTTTTTTTGTATTCCATGCCAAATACCTCGTTTTATTAAATATTAAAATAATTACCGGAATCTTTCGGAGCCTGCTTTCTGTCTTCTTTATGATAGCTTCTGATAGGTGTCACAACAGTAATCTTATAATCTTCAAAATCTTCCATTCTCCCTTTAGTCTGGGCAAGCCTGTGATTTTCAAAATTTCTCCATTTTGTAACACTTTCCTCATCTTTCCATACAGACATACTTAAAAGCTTATTGGGTGATACAAGGGATGAAAATCTTTCAGCTCTTATAAACCCATCTGTCTTTTTTAAATGCTCCTTTAGCTCTTCTGCCTTTTTTAAATAACTTTCCATTTTACCCTCTTTGATTTCTACCTCAAATAATACAATGACATTTTCCATTTTATTCCTCCTTTTGCATTGATAAATTCCACATATCCCTATTGTTAAATAACTTCTGTATGGTTTGTATTTATCAAATATACTTATATCCTTAATACCATACTCCTTTAAAATTTTATTTATGCTGTAATCATTTTGAAGAAATATATCCGTATCATTCATCGCTCTGATTGCGATATAAGAAGCTGTCCATTCACCAATACCCTTTATTTCAGACAGCTTTTTTATTTTTTTCCCGTATCCAAACAATTTTTAAAATCAAAATCACCAAAAACAATTTTATCGGCAATGCTTTTTATAGCATATGCTTTTATTTTTGTAATGCCGAGAGGACATAGCTCATCATAAATATTTTGTATATTTGATATTGTATTCGCCGTAGGAAATATATATTTTATATCTTTTAACATATCATCTTTACATTCAATTTTTTCTCCATATTTCCTACAAAACTTTGATAATATTTTTCCCGCCTGTTCAACACTTATTAACTGTCCGATAATTGCCCTTACACACATTTCAAAATCATCAAATGAGCCAACCATTCTCATCCCCATTTTAAAGCTGTTTGGAATTATATCATTTGCCCCGTTTAACGCTTCATACACACAATGTGCATCAGAATGTAAATCAAACGCATTTTTTATGATATTTAAAACCTGAGGCAATACCCTGATTAAATTTTCCGATAATTTTACATTTAAAGAGGACATCTTTTCATTGTCTGAAATAACAATATACCCGCTTACATTTTTATCACTTTTTTTAACGCAAACCGTCCTGCAATAATTTTCTCCCTCTACCTTTTCCATTCCATCTATCGTACGGTGCTTTAAAAAGCGCATTATATCTTTATATCTATAAGGCTTGCTATATCCAAGCTTAATAATTATATTATTACCATTTGCTTTTTTTAATGTGTTTTCTTTTCTAAAATACATAGGGGAAATTTTATAATTATTTCTAAAACAATCGTTAAACCTCCTAATGCTTCCAAAGCCGGAAGAATATGCAATTTGGACTACGCTCAAATTTGTATCCGTAAGTAAATTCTTGGCAAGCAAAAGCCTTGACGTCTGAATATATTTTATCGGTGTAATATTAAGCTCCTGTTTAAAAATTCTCCTAAGCTGTCTGTCACTTATACCAAGTCTTGCCGCGATATCACTAATTGTAATTTCTTCTGCTATTAAACTGTCGATAAGCTTAATAGCATTTTTTATTATAATATTTGAATTATCTATTTTGGCATTTCCCGGAGCAAGCTCCGGTCTGCAAATCAAACATGGTCTAAATCCGTTTGCCTGTGCTTCTGCGGCGCTTTTATAAAAAGAACAGTTCTCTTTTTTAGGCATTTTCGCACTGCAAAGTGGTCTGCAATAAATTCCTGTTGAAGAAACACCCATAAAATACTTTCCGTCCAACCTCTTGTCTTTTGCCTTAAAAGCTTCATATAATGAATCGTGCATATCCTACTCCTTTTAAAATGATTATACCATATCAAAATTAATAACTCTCGCTGTTTTCGGACATACAAATAAATTTTAATAAATAATAAAAAAGTAAGCTATATAAACTTACTTTTTTATATTAAAATGATTTTAAAATGAAACAATCAGCAACATCTTAAACTGCTCTTTTCCAAAAACCGAATGCGGAATATCCTTTGGCATAACGATTGTTTCTCCCTCTTTAAGACAATAGGTATCCTCTGCTATGGTGATTTTCCCTTCCCCATCCAACAATGTTACCATCGCATCACCGCCTGCTTTATGTGTAGAAATTTCTTCGTCCTTATCGAATGAAAATATCGTAACACTCATAAACTCATTTTGCACCAAAGTTTTACTAACCACCTGACCTTTTTGATATTCAACCAAATCTTTTAATCTTAACACTTCTTTTTTGTTTATATTTTTATACATATCTTCTCCTAAATAATTAAAATTCAAATAAATTTAACCCTACATTTTCATCATATCTCCTGTCTACACTGCCGTCTATTATATTTATGGCCATTTCACAGGTCGCACTGACAAATGCTTCGTTTAAATGTCCTCCAAAGACTTCACCCCTATCATTACCCACACTCATATGTATATGAGTGTAGAACTCACCGTCCATTGTATTGATTGTTCCGTTTAGGGAAACTATTTCAAAATTACCCTTAAAATTATTGGAATGATATTCCTTTTTATAAATATCAGACACACCCACCGTAAAATCATTTACCGCTCCAAGTGCATTCACGCTCGCTAATTTAATATTTTCACTTATATAACTTCCTTTATCTTCCCAAGTATCTCTTCACCTTTATCAATTCTTACAATAATAGTATTTCCAAACTTTTTATATTCCATTATATCTCCTTATATCAAATAAATATTAAAATATATTATTTATTTTAGCTTTTTCAATGTTGATAAAACAATATATTTTTAATCTATCCTTTTTTTATATTATAGCTTATATCTATAAAATCATATATCTTTTGTATTTTAACCCTTTCATCCAAAATAATCGAAAACCAGTGTTTTTTATTCATATGATAGGCAGGGAAATATCTTTTGTTATCTATAATCTTTTCAATTTCTTCAGGAGCCATCTTTAAATTTATCGCCTCTGTTATCTCATCATCTTCTAGTCCAAATTTACTTTTTTGAACTGTCATCAAAACACCGTACCATTTTTTATTTTCTTTGTGCCTAAACACAGCGTTCCCATCACTCTCTTTCCATAAAAATTCAGGTTCATTATAGTACTTTTCCCTTATGTATCCTATAACCTGTTTGGTCTGAACGCTTTTAAAAATTTCAGGAGATGAGCATTTCATTATTATCTCTTTAAGTTTATCAAAGACAGCTTTTCTAACCTTTCCCACATACCCGCCTGAAGCACCTGTAACTTTCACAAGCATATATTCTTCACCTTCTATAAGGTCAATAACCTGATAATCAAATCTCTCATCCAAAAAAAAGGTTATTTTAATATCAAACTCGTCTTTTATAAGCACATCTTCATACTCATACTTATCTTCTTTTTTTATAAAACCATATCCCAATAATTTGTTAAAATTTATTTTTCTTGACCTTAATAGCTTTTTTATATCTTCCATAACTCTTTCTCCGTTTAATAAACCTGACTCTTTTTATTTAACACATATTCCATTTTATAATACTAAAACAGCTCTAAAATCGGTTATACTTTTATTTTCAAATTAATTTTAAATTTTGATTTACAATTTATTTTAAATATAAATAATAGATTATTACCAATGTATTACTTTTTAATTAAAAATTATTCATGTATTCATCTATTAGAAATAAACAATAATTACATTATATCAAATTTAATTGATAATTTATTTAAAGATAAATAATAACTACATTAATTTATATTTATATTATTTTATCTCTTTAAGTTTCATATGTAAAATCGGATAGGGATTTCCCTGTTCGTCAAGCTCATCTCTCTTATAGACAATAAATTCCATATGCTCATAAAAACCTTTTGCATTCGGGTTTTGCTCATTTACGCAAAGCTCATTAACAAAGTATTTTTTAATCCCATATTCCATTAACTTTCTGCCTATTCCCATTCCAATTTCTGACGGAGAAACAAAAAGCATTTCAAGCTTACGCCCATCTACCCCCATAAAAGCGACAATATGATTATCCTTTTCCACAACCGTTAAATAAGGAATTTCCTTTAGCATATCCGGCACATAAGCCTTAATATTTTCTATCTCACCACCGGATAAAAACAAATGCGTCTTTTTGACGGAAATCTCCCACACCTTTACAATTTCTCGTATTAAATTTAAATTCCTGTCTTGTTTTTTTATTTCTTTTATGTCATATTCCATATCAATACTCCTTATATATCAATTAATCTTCCATTATCATTCCACTGCCCATACATCACATTATCCCTCGTATTTTTAATAAACTTTTCAAGCCTTTTTTGATAAAGGGGCGGGTTCTTCTTTTTGTTTATCTGTATGGTATCTATCCTAACCCTTTGATAAAGGGGAGGAAACTTTTGAAAATTATCCCACACTGTACTGTCCTTTTTAAGCTCACTTAAAATATCTTCATCAATTTTAAACTCTTCCTTTGGAATGACCTTTCTTCCGGCTTCTGTCATCCTCCCAAGCCTTTCCATCCTCTCACACCTTGCCTTATTAAGCTCTGACCAAACGCTGTTTTTAGACCTTTTGGAAAACCTTTGAACTGTAACCCCACTATCTATCCTTTTTACCGTACTGTCAACCCATCCAAAGCAAAGCGCCTCCTCCACAGCATCAATATACCAAAACGTCTTATCATCCATAGGCCTTCCCCTCTTCACACCAACAAAACACTCTTTTTGTATATCGTGGTTCTTTAAAAGCCATTCTCTGAATTCATCTCGATTTTTAACATTTAATAAGTTTTTAATCTCCATAAACTTCGCTCCGATTAATATCATTGTTTTCACATATTATACGATGAAATATATTTATTTAATCACAATCTATTAGACCTATTAGGCATTAAAAGTCTTACTGTATAAAAAGCATCTTAAATTAACTTTTTTCTTCCCTAAATTCATTATAATATCCTCTTCTTCACGCCTATTAAAGCCTCTATGTTCATAAAACTGATATGTGCATTTATCATCTGTAAACAAATATACTTCTTTTCCTCCCATATCCTTTCCAAGTTCATCAACGAGCATTGTTCCGATTCCTTTTGCTTTAATATTTGGGTTTGCAGCTAAAAAACATATTTCCCCATCAGGCTCATTATTTAGCTTATAATGATTTAACATCTTCTGATTGGCCTCATCGTAAAAATCTCCTTCTTTAAAAAACAAAGTCTGTAAAAATTCAAAGGCTTTTATATATAATCTTTTAAACAGTGAGTTATGTGCTTTCTTTTCTCCTTTAATATTAGCCAACAATACCCCTGCAAGTTCATCTCCTCTATATAAAGCGATAATTCTCGTAGCATTTACAAGCTCTAAATACCAAAAGTATCTGCCGTACAAATTAAGCTGCATTTTGTTATTCACATACACATCAAAATTCATTCCCACTATCGCAAAGTTTATAGACTTTTTATAATCTCTTTTCTTTAAGTCCTTAATTTCTAATTTCAAGATAATTCCTAACATTTAAGCTATTTTTTCTATTATACAATAAAAAGCAGATAAAACTCTGCCTTTTAATTATAATTTTTACTTATAATTATATAAAATATAACTAATAAAATAATAGACATTATCGCATTATTTATAACTTTTGATATTTTTCATTTTATATATAAATTTTACTTGATAATTTTATAAAATATAAATAATAGATATTATAATTTACAATATATTTTTTATCAATTAATTTTTTTATCTTATTCTATTAAAATCACACTAATTTATATTGTTTTTTGTTTAGTAATTGAAAAGTGATTTCTAAAATTGCTTTTTTCTTTTGTTCAGTTTGG
>CAMSGF010000033.1 GCA_947058225.1 uncultured Eubacteriaceae bacterium | reverse complement strand
GTTTTTATCAATTTAAATAATTAAACAAAATATTAATTGTATTTTAAATCAAAATCACTGACTTATAGTGTGAATTTATTTTAGTCCAAAAGTTTTTTATAATTTTATCAATTTATTCCATTTAATCGATAAAAAGTAGTTTTTTTGTAGTGAGTAAAGTATGTTTCACATCTTGATAAAACGTAAAATTTCTTAATCTTGATATATAGGATATTTATCAGTAAGAGCGCATACTCCTTCTTTTATATATTCTGCCTTGTTTTCAAAGTCTGTTGCGGCAAGGTAGATAAATTCAGCTATTTGAGGCATATCTTCTTCTTTAAATCCTCTTGATGTAACGGCAGGTGTTCCTATTCTCACCCCGCTTGTCACGAAAGGTTTTTGTGGGTCGTTTGGAATGGAATTTTTATTCACTGTGATATATACTTCATCAAGCCTATTTTGAAGCTCTTTTCCTGTTACGCCGACTTTTCTTAAATCAGCGAGCATTAAGTGGTTGTCCGTTCCTCCTGAAACTAAATCAATTCCCTTATCCATCAATTCTTCTGCAAGTGCCTTTGCATTTTTTACGATTTGTTTTGCATATTCCTTAAATTCAGGCTTTAACGCTTCACCAAAGCATACTGCTTTTGATGCGATAACGTGCATTAGCGGGCCGCCTTGTGTTCCCGGGAAAATCGCCTTGTTCATCTTTTTGGAAAGTTCTTCATCGTTTGTCAGTATAACTCCGCCTCTTGGCCCTCTTAAAGACTTATGAGTGGTGGTTGTAACGATGTGGGCATATTCCATAGGGTTCATATGTTCCCCTCCTGCTACAAGTCCTGCGATATGAGCCATATCTACAAAAAGATAGGCACCGACTTCGTCAGCTATTTCCCTGAATATATCAAATCTTATTTCTCTTGGATATGCACTCGCTCCTGCTATAATCATCTTTGGTTTATGCTTTTTAGCTAAATCTCTTACCTGGTCAAAATCTATCGTGTGAGTTTTATCATCGACTCCGTAAGAGATTATGTTATATAAAAGTCCTGATTGGTTTACGGGGCTTCCGTGCGTTAAATGTCCCCCGTTATCAAGGCTCATTCCAAGCACCGTATCTCCTGCGGAGCATAATGCCTGATAGACTGCCATATTTGCCTGTGCACCTGAATGAGGCTGAACATTTGCATATTTTGCACCAAAAAGTTTACAAACCCTTTCTATTGCGATTTTTTCCGTCTTATCTACTACTTCGCAGCCTCCGTAATATCTTTTCCCCGGATAACCTTCTGCGTATTTATTGGTAAGAACTGTTCCCATAGCCATCATTACTTCTTTTGAAACTATGTTTTCAGAAGCGATAAGTTCTATATTTCTTTGCTGTCTTTCAAATTCTTCTTGTATCGTTTGTCCCAACTCTTTATCATATTTTAACAATTGGTTTATGTTTTCTTTTACCATTTTTTCCTCCAAAATAAAATAACTACTTATTATTAAATCATATTTTTTATGATATTAAAAGTTTTTTTGAATTTTTTGTGTGGGTTTTGTTGCATTTTGTGGAAAGTGTGTGTAGTGGGTTGGGTGGAGGGGCGGCGGGTGAAGTGCAACGCACTTCACTGACAGGCGATTAAAAATCGCCTGAACTTTTAAAAGGAGGCATTTGAAAAATTTATTTTTCAAATGCCTCCTTTTAAAAGCCGCCGCCCCTCCCATCTCAAACCTACAATATCGCATCGACAAACTTTTCAGGCTCAAACTCATCAATATCATCAAGCGTTTCTCCAAGACCCAAATACCATATCGGAGGATTATCTTCTCCCGCAAGGGATACTATAACCCCGCCTTTTGCACTGCTGTCAAGCTTAGTCATTATTATCCCATTAACTTCCACGCTTTTTGAAAAACTCTCTGCCTGAATGGCACTGTTTTGCCCAGCACCTGCATCCAGTACAAGAACGGTATATAAATTATAATCACCGCATTCCTTTTTAGCCACTCTGTAAATTTTATTTAATTCGTCCATTAAATTTTTCTTGCTTTGAAGTCTTCCTGCACTGTCTGCTAAAATCACATCATAACCCTTTGCTTTTCCTGAACTTAGTGCATCGTATACCACACTTGCAGGGTCTTGTCCCTGTGTGCTTTTTATGATTGGAACATTTAATTTATCTGCCCATACACTAAGCTGTTCACAGGCCGCTGCCCTGAATGTGTCCGCAGCCGCCAAAAGAACATTTTTTTCTTCTTTTATAAGCTTATTTGCTATTTTTGCTATTGTCGTTGTCTTTCCCGCTCCGTTTACTCCGACAAATAAAATTATTGCGGGAGTTTTTATCTCTTTATCCCATAAATTAGATGAAAGCCTTTCCTTAATTTCATCTTTTATAAGCTGATACAACCTGTCAGTATCTCTTATATCCTTTTTTGAAGCATTTTCCTTTGCACTTTCGATTATTTCCTCACTTATGCTAAAAGGTATATCGCTTAAAATCAACGCTTCTATAAGTTCTTCATACGTATCATCGTCGATATATTTCCCGGACAATACATTCTTTATCTTTGACATAAAACTTTGTTTTGTCTTATTTAAGCCATCTTCATAATTACTCATTTATAACACCTCTCTCATCGACCTGATTTAATTTTACGCTGACTAATTTGGTTATCCCCGAATTATCCATGCTCACCCCGTACAATATATCGGCTATCGCCATTGTTATCTTTCTGTGGGTTATTATAATGAACTGGTTGTTCATTTTTATGGAATTTAAAAACTCGCAAAATCTCTTTAAATTTGCATCGTCAAGTGCTGCATCAATCTCATCCAATATGCAAAACGGAGATGGCTTTATCTTTAAAATCGCAAATATGAGCGCTATTGCGGTCATAGATTTTTCCCCACCCGACAGGGAAGATATATTTTTAAGCTTTGTCTTTGGAGGTGATGCGACAATGTCAATTCCGCTTTCCATAATGTTGTCTGAATCTGTCAGTATTAATTTTGCCTTTCCTCCGTTAAACAGTTTGTTGAAACAGTTATTAAACTCAATTTGTATTTTATTGAATTCCAATAAGAATTTTTCTTCTATCTTTGAATTCATATCCGTTATTATCTTTAATAATTCGTCTTTTGAATTTGTTAAATCGTCCTTTTGCTTTGTTAAAAATTCATACCTCTCGCTTACTTCTTTGTACTCTTCTATTGAATCAATGTTGATATTTCCAAGCTTTTTGATTTTTTCCTTTAATTCTTTTACATTTTGCCTTGCTACTGCTAAATTTTCTATGTCCTTTCTGTATTCATAAGCCTCAGTGTAGGTTAAATTATAATCTTCCAAAATTCCCCTCGACAGATAATCAATCGTAATATCTGTCTTTTCCTTTTTTGCCTCAATCAACCTTATATTTTCAATTAGCTTATACTTTTCTTCATTTAAAGATAATAATTCTTTGTTCGTTTTGTCATATTCTTCACTTTTTTCTTTCTTTTTTTCGACCAATTCCAAATATTCTTCGTTTAAGTTTTCTTTTAAAATGTCATAATTGTTGTCTAAATCTGAGGCCTCTTCTTTCTTTCTTTCCAGTTCTTCGATTTGTTTTTTATTTTCTTCAATTTGTCTTAATAAATTTTCTTTGTTTTCCCTTAATAAATTTATATCATTATCAATTTGTTTTGCATCATCATTTAATGATTTTACTGTTTGAGATTGTTTATAACATTCGATTTCTTTTTTGTTTAATATTGTCGTAACTTCTAAATATTCGTCCTTATGTTTGCCAAGTGTGACGTCTGATAAACTTTCTTTTAATTTGTTTACTTCGCTTGTGCATTTCTCAATTTCTTTGTTTAAATTTTCATTTTCCGTTATAACTAAATCTTTGTTTTTTGAAAGTTCTTTTATCTTTTTTTCATCTGTTTTTATAGATTTTATAAAATCACTTTGTTTGTTTTTTTCAAGTGTTATCTGATTAAGAAGTTTTTCATTTTCAAGTGTTATTTTATTGACTTCTTTTATAAGGAGTTCTTCTTCTTTTGTTAAGACGTCTATTTTTTGTTTAAACTCTTCTCTTTTTTCCAAAAGTTTTTCATATGATGACTTCGCTTTTTTTATAGCACTTTTTAAATTATTTATTTTATTTTTTCTTGAAAATAAATCTTCCTTTTTGCCGGAGCCTTTTCCACCGACCAAAGCCCCACCCGGGAATAAAACTTCCCCGTCAAGTGTCGTTATTTTATACTTATACCCGCTTTTTTTTGCGAATTTGTTTGCATCACCTATATTTGAAAATACTAAAACCCTGCCTAAAAAGCTATACACTATATCTTTAAATTTTGGCTCATATTCCACTAAATCGGCTGCTATGCCTATATAACCTTTGCTATTTGTAATATCAGAATCTATATTGTTAAAGCTGTTTCCTTTTATGATATTATGAGGCAGGAATGTTATCCTTCCCCATTTGTTTTTCTTTAAAAGGTCTATCGCCTTTGTCGCTGTCTTTTCATTTTTCACAACGACGTGTTCTATATTTGATGCAAGGGAGCGGTTTATCGCCTCAAGATATTTATCCTTTGCACTTATTATATCGCCCAACGTTCCGTATATTTCATCCTTAAACAGAGTATCTTTTTTTGAGTGTTCAAAAAGCTTTCTTATTGCAAATTTATACCCCTCTCTGTTTTCTTCATACCCTACCAGTAAATCTCTTTCATTTTCCAACAGTTTTATATCATTATACTTATTTAAAACTTCTCTTTTATAATCTTCATACTCTTTTATGCACTCTTCTTTTTTTTCTGTTGCCCTTTTTAACTCATCTTCCTTTGAGTTTTCGATTATATTTATATTATTTTGTATATTCTTTGATTCCTCAAGTTTTACATTTAATTCTTCTATTTCTTCGTTTAATTTTTCTACTATAAAATCGTTGTTTTTTTCTTTGTTTATATTAAAATTAAGCTTCTTTCTCTTTTCAGAAAGCTCATTTTCTTTTTCTTCTATTTGTTTATTTATTTCATCTATCGTTTTTGATGTGTTTTCACTTTTTTCTTTTATCTCTTTTGAATAAAGCTTATATTCTTCATAATCTTTGTTCAAATCTTCTTCTTTTTTCGTTTCAATATCCAAACTGTCCTTTATTTCTTCAAGTAGCTTTAGTTTTGTATTTATTTTGCTTTCTTGTTCGTCTATCGTTTCCTTTATTGAGCTTATATTCTCGTTGTGGTTTTCAATTTTACTTTCGTTTACCTGTATTTCGATTTTGCTGTTCTCATAATTATTTATAAGGTCATGTATTTTAGAATTTGCATTATTTATGAGGTCATCAAAAGAAGCAGTTTCTTCTTTTAACTGCTGATACTTTTTATCGAGTTCTCCTATTGAAATGTTCATCTTGTCAAGGTCTTTTTGAAGTATCTCTTTGTCCTTAAGATACTTTTTTATATCCTCATTATGCCTGTCCATTTCGTGAAGAAAAAGATTAAGTTCTATTGATTTTAACTCATCCCTTAAATTCAGATATTTATGTGCTTTTTTTGAATTTCTTTTAAGGGAAGGAAGTCTTTTTTCAAGTTCTAATGCTATATCTAAAATTCTAACGAGGTTATTATCGGTCTTATCGAGTTTTTTTATCGCCTCGTTTTTCCTCGTCTTGTATTTTACGATTCCAACGGCTTCTTCAATCATCAGCTTTCTTTCCACTGCGGAGTTATTCACGATGCTTTCAATCTGGCCTTGTCCTATTATGGAATATCCGCTTCTTGAAATTCCCGTATCCATAAAAAGCTCCTGCACATCTTTTAATCTGACGGAGTTTTTATTGATATAATATTCACTCTCGCCTGAACGGTAAAGCCTCCTTGAAATATTTACTTCGCTATAATCTATCGGAAGAACTTGGTCGGTATTGTCGAGGGTTATGTTTACAAATGCGTAGCCGAGTGCTCTTTTTTCTTCAGTTCCGGAAAATATAACATCTTCCATCTTTGAACCTCTTAAAGACTTTACCCTCTGCTCCCCAAGCACCCACCTCACAGCATCGACTATATTGCTCTTTCCGCTTCCGTTTGGACCGACTATTCCTATGACGTCATTTTCAAAATTTATTTCAACCTTATTTCCGAAAGATTTGAATCCGTAAATTTCTATTTTTTTTAAATACATTTTCTATCCCCTAAATTAAATTTAATTTTCCCAAGGCTTTCAGTGCAGCGTTTTGTTCGCTTTCCTTTTTGTTATGGCCTGTCCCTATTCCAACACTCTTGTTATCTAACAGGACTTCACTTGTAAATTCCTGTGCGTGTTCGGGACCTGTTATTTTCAATAATTTATATTCAAAATTTGTTATATTATTTGCGTGGACGTATTCTTGGAGTATCGTCTTATAATCATAAGTTAGTTTCCCGTCGAGTGCTTTATCTATTATATCCTGTAGTAAAGATATGGCGATTTCTCCTGCCTTTTCATATCCTGAATCTAAATATATTGCTCCGATTACTGCTTCAAATGCATCAGCGATTATATTTTTTTTATATTTTCCCCTTGAATTTATCTCTCCCTTTCCAAGCAAAATATATTCTCCAAGCTCTATTTTATTGCTGGATAGATAAAGGCTGTCCGCACAGACTATCATGGCCCTTAACTTTGTTAAATCGCCTTCCTTTTTGTTTGGAAGTTTTTTGTACAAATACGCTCCTATGCATAGGTCAAGGACTGCATCCCCTAAAAATTCAAGTCTTTCATTGTTCTCTTTTGATTTATCTTCGTTAGTTTTAGAAGAATGAGTCAATGCAATTTGCAAGAGTTTTTTATTTTTAAAAGTATAATTAATTCTTTTTTCTATCAATTCCATTTTACTTCTCCCTCTTAAACTATCTAAAAAATTAAATATTAATGACAATGATT
>CAMSGF010000032.1 GCA_947058225.1 uncultured Eubacteriaceae bacterium | reverse complement strand
ACCAAATGGTTTTGAAACAGACGCTTATACAAGCACATGTCCCGTTGCGGCAATGTCCGATAAGAAAAGAAAAATATATGCAGTTCAGTTTCACCCCGAAGTAACACACTGCGAGTATGGAAATGAAGTTTTGGCATCTTTCCTATTTAATGTGTGCAAAGTGAGCGGAAACTGGTCAATGAAAAACTTCACAAAAACCAAGATAGAAGAGATAAAATCTACTGTTGGGGACAAAAAAGTCCTTTGTGCACTCAGCGGAGGGGTTGATTCTTCTGTTGCAGCTGTTTTAATGCATAAAGCGATAGGAAATAACCTAACATGTATATTTGTAGACCATGGACTCCTAAGAAAAGACGAGGGAGATTATGTTGAACAGGTCTTTAAAGAAAAGTTTAATATGAATTTTATCAGGGTTAATGCTGCCGACAGATACTTTAAAAAACTAAAAGGTGTCACAGACCCTGAAAGAAAAAGAAAGATAATCGGAGAAGAGTTTATACGTGTTTTTGAAGAAGAGGCAGTTAAACTCGATGATATAACGTATCTTCTTCAGGGGACAATATACCCTGACGTCGTAGAAAGCGGAAATAAAAACGCAGCCGTTATAAAATCGCACCACAATGTAGGAGGGCTTCCTGAAGATGTAAACTTCAAATTGATAGAACCTTTAAGAGATTTATTCAAAGATGAAGTGAGAAGAGTCGGAAAAGAGCTCGGGCTTCCTAATGAAATTGTGAACAGACAGCCTTTTCCGGGTCCAGGCCTTGGAATAAGAGTTCTTGGAGAGGTAACAAAAGAAAAAGTTGAAATCCTTCAAAATGCCGATGCGATTTTTACAAAGGCGATAGATAAAATAAATGAGGACAATCACGTTTGGCAGTATTTCGCAGTGCTGCCGGGCAACAGAACAGTCGGTGTTATGGGAGATTTCAGAACATACGACTATACGATAGCCTTAAGGGCGGTTTCAAGCGTCGACGGCATGAGTGCGGACTTTTCACGCATTGACCTTGAGTATCTCGGCAAAATCGCAAACGACATAATAAATAACGTGGAGCACGTCAACCGAGTTGTGTATGATATAACGAGCAAGCCACCCGGGACGATTGAGTGGGAGTAAACAATAATGGGAAACTAATATTGACAAGTTTCCCATTTTATTTGTTACATTTATAAAGTATTAATGATTTTTTATTTATTTCATTAATAGTTAAAAACTATATAATATTTATATAAAAATAAACAATTTATTATGATTATGTATAATAAATTTATAAAAAAACAAAGAAATTTAATATAAATACTATTGTATTAATTTTTATAATCCCAATTCACTTTTTATTTTTAATTTTTTAGCTTTAATCATATCAAGTATAAATTCTTCATATGTTTCATCAGGATAACTTGGATTATCTTGTTCTTCATATTCATCAAACGTTCCATATAAAGTTTTGAGAGCATTAGAAATGTTCTGTATTAATGAAAATTTATTTGGTTCCCCCTTTTTTACTAATACATTAATTTTCTTGGGAAGTTCATTATATAATTTTTTTAATTGCAATAAATGCTCATCTAAGCTCATTTCTTTTGAATTCTGAAATATTGTCATAACTTTTTTCTGAAGTATTTCATCAATATCATAAGCCGTTGCTTTTATAGACTTTGTTGCTCTACGTACATAAATTACATCTTTATCAATACTTTCTTTTTTTTCACTTAATGAAACAAAAGACAATCTTTCTGGTGTATTATAAATAACGAGTAATTGGAATTTTTTATCTTCAATTTCTTTATATTCAGATGAATCGTAAATAAAATTAAATATCTCATAGTCTAAATTCCTTGGAATGAATTTTGATATTTCATTATCAATATCCGCTTTATCTTTTAATTTATCTAAACCTTCAGGTATAATATTACCATTTTCGTCTTCTTTTACACCAACAATTATTACACCTCCGTTACTATTAGCCATTGCAAGTATAATTTTTGCTAACTTTCCTTTATCAATCCACTCACTTTTAAAATCTATTTCATTAAATTCACCAAGATTATTTTTTAAAAAATTTCTTAAATTATCTTTAGTTGGTTCTTTTATAAGTTCATCATATAATATATCTTTAAATTGAGGGTTCAATATTTTATCTCCTTATATAAATATAATACTGATATTTATTATATCATACATTTACAAATATTTTCACACTTAATAATTAATCTACACCTTTACAACCACACCCATTTATGCTATATTAAGCGTGGATGATATTCTGAGGAAACCATACCGTACTAAAATATTTATTCATACTTCTCTTTTGAGTGGAACCTGTAACGCATAGCGTATGGGATTTTAGGTGTATAAGAGGTGATATGATGATAAATCAAAAAATAGGATTTATCGGTGCGGGCAGAGTTGGCTTTACTCTCGGCCGCTATTTTTATGAAAAAAATTTAAAGTTATCGGGTTATTTCAGCAGGACGTATAAGCACGCAGTTGATGCAGCAGATTTTACGAAAAGCAGCCCGTACAAAACGACTAAAGAACTTGTAAATAAAAGCGATATTATATTTATAACGGTTCCTGACGCCATGATTTATGACGTCTATTTAAGTTTAAAGGGATACGACTTAAATGGAAAAATTCTCTGTCATACGAGCGGAGCATTATCCGCTGATATTTTTAAAGATATAAATAAACTTAGTGCATATGGATACTCTATTCATCCGTCTTTTGCAGTAAATGATAAGATGAATTCATTTAAAAAGCTTCATGACGCATTTTTTACGATTGAAGGAAATGAAGAAAAGCTTGATGTCATCAAAGAACTTTTAAAGGTAATGGGAAACTCATATCAGGTTATAAAAAGTAAGGATAAATATAAATATCACGCATCACTTGTTATGGCAAGCAATTTGGTCATAGCTCTTTACCACACCTCTTTAAAAAACCTTAAAGAGTGTGGTTTTTCTGATTTAAAGGCAAAAGAAGTCGTAAACCCACTGTTTTTTAACAATGCAAAAAGTATATGCGACTTGGGATGTATTGACGCTTTGACAGGTCCTATAGACAGGAATGACATAACTACAGTAAAAGAACATTTAAGTGTTTTAGATGAAAATTCCCTAAAAATTTATAATTTACTTTCAAATGAATTGATTGAAATTGCAAAGAAAAAATATCAAGACAGAAATTACGAAGATTTAAAAAAATTATTAAATAAGGAGAAAATTTAAAATGAAAAACACAGTTTTAACCTTTGCAAAAGCAAAGGAAGAAAAGACAAAGCTATCAATGCTCACAGCCTATGACTACTCGACGGCAAGACTTATAAATGACGCTGGGATAAACTCCATTTTAGTCGGAGATTCGCTTGGAAATGTTGTGCTTGGATATGAGGATACCGTATCGGTAACGGTTGAAGACATCATTCATCATACAAAAGCCGTTTCAAGAGGGGCGAAAGACGCTCTTGTCATAGCGGATATGCCGTTTATGTCATATCAAACCTGTGTGTATGATGCGGTTGTAAACGCAGGAAGGCTTATGAAAGAGGGAAGAGCCAATGCGGTTAAGCTTGAAGGCGGTGTTGAAGTGGCAGATAGGATAAAAGCGATAGTCGATGCGGGAATCCCCGTATGTGCACATATAGGCCTTACCCCACAGTCCATAAACGCATTTGGCGGACATAAGGTTCAGGGCAAAACTGAAAAAGCCGCAAAAAAACTTTTGGAAGATGCACTTGCGGTCGAAAAGGCAGGAGCATTCGCAGTGGTAATTGAAGCAGTACCGGAAAAGCTTGCAACACTCATAACAAAAAAACTCAATATCGTAACTATCGGAATAGGCGCGGGAAACGGTTGTGACGGGCAGGTGTTGGTATATCAGGATATGCTTGGAATGTTTTCAGATTTTACTCCTAAATTTGTAAAAAAATATGCAAATATCGGAGAAATGATGACAAATGTGTTTAAAAAGTACGATGAAGAAGTCAAAAGCTGTGCTTTTCCGGCAAAAGAGCATACATTTAAAATTGACGATGATATTATAGAAAAACTGTATTAATTATAAGGGAATATGAAGACAAGGAGAAAGTTATGCTTAACATTTTACATACGATAAAAGAGGTAAGAAGTCAAATTAAGGAATGGAAAAATGAGGGTTTTACAATAGGGCTTGTTCCGACTATGGGATATTTACACGAAGGACACCAAAGCCTTATAAAAAGGGCAGTGGAAGAAAATGACAAAGTCGTGGTTAGTATTTTTGTAAATCCAATGCAGTTTGCTCCGACAGAGGATCTTGAAAGCTATCCGAGAGATTTGAAAAAAGATTCAAAACTTTGTGATGAAACGGGAGCGGATTTGATATTTAATCCGGACCCTGAAGAGATGTATACAAAGGGATTTTGTTCATTCGTGGATATGAACGGTCCGACAGATGAACTTTGCGGGAAAAGCCGTCCGATTCACTTTAGGGGCGTATGTACGATTGTAAACAAACTGTTTAATATAGTTACCCCTGATAAAGCGTACTTTGGGCAAAAGGATGCACAACAGCTTGCCGTTATAAAAAGAATGGTTACAGACCTAAATATCCCTATTGAAATAGTAGGCTGTCCGATTATTCGTGAAAAAGACGGCCTTGCAAAAAGTTCAAGAAATACATATTTGAATAAAAAGGAAAGAGAAGCTGCTTTAATACTAAGCAAGACGATATTTATGGCTGAAAAGTTAGTCAATGACGGTCTCACTGATGCGGACAAATTAAAGGATATTATGAAAAAAAATATTGAAACAGAGCCTCTTGCAAAAATAGATTATGTGGAAGCCGTTAATTTTGATGATATTTCGGTAACTGATACAATTTCTGATAATACTCTTGTTGCAATAGCAGTTTATATCGGAAAGACAAGACTGATAGATAATTTTTTAATAAAAAGGAAGTAGAAAAAATGTTATTAAATATGCTAAAAGGAAAAATTCACAGGGCAACTGTTACACAGGCTGATTTAGACTATGTGGGGAGTATCACGATTGATAAAACACTTCTTGAAAACAGTGGAATAAATGAATATGAAATGGTGCAGATTGTAGATATCAACAACGGGAACCGCTTTGAAACCTACACAATCGCAGGAGAAAAGGACAGCGGTCTTATATGTCTTAACGGAGCGGCTGCAAGAGAAGTACAGGTTGGGGATAAGATTATCATTATGGCGTACGCCTTGATGAGTGAAGAAGAAGTAAAAATGCACAATCCAAATGTTATATTTGTGGATGACGACAACAAAATTATGAGAAAAACAAACTATGAAAAGCATGGTTTGCTCAAAGATATGCTTTAATTTAGGAGAAAAATATGTTAAAAAATAAAACAGTTGTATTAGGTATAACAGGGAGTATAGCTGCGTATAAAATGGCAAATGTTACGAGTATGCTCGTAAAAGAGGGTGCTGATGTTCACGTGGTTATGACTGAAAATGCCACTAACTTTATAAATCCGATAACATTTGAAACACTAACAAACAATAAATGCCTTGTAGATACGTTTGACAGGAATTTTAAATTCCACGTGGCTCACGTTTCACTCTCACAAAAGGCAGATGTTATGATGATTGCCCCTGCTTCTGCAAATATCATAGGGAAAATGGCAAACGGAATCGCAGATGATATGTTAAGCACAATGGTGCTTGCAGCAGATTGTAAGATTATCGTATCCCCTGCGATGAACACACATATGTACAAAAATAACATAGTGCAAAATAATATTAAAAAGTTAAAAGATTACGGTTTTGAAATAATCGAGCCTGTAGCGGGAATGCTTGCCTGTAGGGCTATCGGGGAGGGGAAACTGCCCGATGAAGAGGTATTGGTAGAATATATAAAAAAAGAAATTGAATTTGAAAAGGATATGAATGGAATAAATCTTCTCGTGACAGCAGGGCCTACGATAGAAAAAATCGACCCCGTTAGGTATATTACAAACCATTCAAGCGGGAAAATGGGATATGCTATCGCAGACATCGCATCAAAAAGAGGTGCTAATGTGAAACTCATATCAGGACCTACTAATATAAAAAAGCCTCTATTTGCTAATATAACAGATGTAAAATCAGCAGATGATATGCACAGTGCAGTTATGAATAATATGGAAAATGCCGATATTATAATAAAAGCTGCGGCTATCGCCGATTACACGATAGAAAACCCAAAAGATGAAAAGATGAAAAAGAAAGACGCGGACTTAAAACTTGAACTTAGAAGGACTAAGGACATTTTAAAAAGTGTTGGAGAGAGAAAAAGAGAAAATCAGGTTATATGCGGCTTTTCAATGGAAACAAATAACCTAATCGAAAACTCAAAAAAGAAACTCATATCAAAAAACTGTGATATGATTGTTGCAAATAACTTAAACGATGAAGGTGCGGGCTTTAAGACAGATACGAATAAAATCACCATAATAACAAAGGATATCATAAAAAACTTTGATGTGATGCCAAAAAGGGAAGTCGCAGGGGAAGTGTTAAATAGGGCAGTTTCTATGTATAAAGAAAAGAATAATTAAATACAAATTTAAAGTAATGAGATAAGGTGAGATAATATGAAAATAAGTTTTAAACAAACATTTAAAGATAGAAATGAAATAAGTACATTACTTGGTGGAGATACTCAAAAAGGTATAGCAAAATCTAATAAAATAAATGCTATTCTCCTTTTTATGAATAGTGAAGAATTGTATTCAGATTATTTTTATCCGAAAGGAACACACGAGTATTGTATGTATACTGGTATAGGAAGAATTGGTCATCAAGATAGTATTCAAAATAATATGTATAACCTAAATATTGAAATTTTATCTCATAAAAGGAACAAAAAAGATTTATTGGTATTTGATAAAATAAATGAAAAAATAACTTTCATAGGACAATATAAATTATTAGAAACACATCAAAATATACAACCTGATGAAACTGGTAATTTACGCAGAGTGTTTGTATTTCATTTGCAACAAATTTCTGATACATATACATATTAATCATAAAAATATTTAAAATGCTTTTGATACTTTAATGTAAAATAAAAAGTAAATAGTAGAGATATATAGACGTATTAAAAAATTTTAATTTATTATGTAAATTTTTAATGTGTTTTTAAAACAGTAATATAATAAATATTATTATATTTAAAAATTAATTATTATAGACATACTAAATCTAATGGAAAAATTAGTAGAAACGAATGATGTACATGAAGATCGAGATTTC
>CAMSGF010000031.1 GCA_947058225.1 uncultured Eubacteriaceae bacterium | reverse complement strand
GCCGGGAACCGGGATGAGGACGGGGACGCATTATGACCTTCCAATTGCAGTTAGAATACTAATTACGAGTTATCAGATTATGTTAAATGTAAACTTAAATGATTATCTTTTTATAGGAGAACTTTCTTTGGATGGGAGCATAAGAAAGGTAAACGGAATTTTACCGGTTGTGACGGAATGTAAAAAAAGAGGGATAAAAAATATTGTAGTTCCTTATGACAATAAAAGCGAAGCATCTATAATTGACGGAGTCAATGTATATCCTGCAAAGACTTTAAGTCAGGTAATCTCACATATAACGGGAAGTCAAAGAATAAAAGCGTTTAAAACTGATATATCTTCATTTTTTAATGACAATGTAAAATACGATGTTGATTTCAGTGAGGTTAAGGGGCAGGAAAGTGTAAAACGTGCCCTTGAAATAGCTGCCGCAGGAGCACATAACGTCCTTATGTCAGGGCCTCCGGGAAGTGGGAAGACTATGCTTGCAAAGAGATTTCCTACAATTCTTCCTAAGATGACACTTGAAGAATGTCTTGAGGTTACAAAGGTATACTCCGTATCGGGTCTTATAGATAATGACACACCTCTTATAACAAACAGACCCGTACGTTCCCCGCATCATACCATTTCAAGCCCGTCATTGATAGGTGGAGGGAGAATTCCAAAACCGGGCGAAGTATCACTGTCACATAGGGGAGTATTGTTTTTGGATGAATTCCCCGAATTTCAAAAAAGTGTGCTTGAAGTATTAAGACAGCCTATGGAAGATGGAAAGGTTAATATTTCAAGGCTTGAATCATCGCTTACCTATCCTGCTGATTTTATGCTCCTTGCGAGTATGAACCCATGCCCCTGCGGATACTACGGCGATAACAAAATAGACTGTACCTGCTCAAAAGTTCAGGTTATAAAATATCAAAACAGAATTTCAGGTCCGCTTCTCGACAGAATAGATATAAAAATCAACGTTCCAAGACAGGACTATGAAAAACTTCGTATAAACGATGAAAAACCTATTTCAAGCGAAGAGATAAGAAAAAATGTAAATAAGGCGAGAAAAATTCAGCTTGAAAGATATAAAAATACCAATATACTCTTCAATTCAATGCTCACACCAAATTTAATTGAAAAGTATTGTAAACTTGATGAAGAAAGTGAAAAGATATTAAAACTTTCCTTTGATAAATTAAAGCTTTCCGCAAGGGGATACCACAGGATATTAAAGCTGTCGAGAACAATCGCCGATTTGGAAGGGGAGGAGAATATAAAGAGCAGACACTTAACGGAGGCACTTCAGTATAGGAGTATTAGCTAATCATTTATTTAATAAACAAAGAAACTGTGATATAATACATATGAGGTAAATTATGAACGAAACAGTTAGCGGAACGGTTGAAAAAATAATATTTCGTAATGAACAAAATTTTTATACGGTGGCGAGCATTGAAACAGATGAAAAATTGCTTACTATTGTTGGGAATTTTGCAAATATAAGTGTCGGACTTAAAATAGAAGCGAGTGGGAAATTTGTTGAAAATCAAAAATACGGAAGGCAGTTTCAGGTGCAGACAATAGATATGTCAACCCCAAAAGACGAGGACAGCATATTTTCTTATATATCGAGCGGAATGTTGCCGGGGATTGGTCCTAAAAAGGCAAGGGAGATAATAGACTGCTTTGGGGACAAAACTTTAGAGATAATAGGAAACCACCCCGAACAGCTTACAAAGGTAAAGGGGATAGGGAAAAAGACGGCTCTTCTTGCAAGTGCATATTTTAACAAGCAGGAAAATATAAGAGATGTAATAATGGAGCTTGGTAAATTCGATATAAAACCAAATTACGCAAAAAAGCTTTATAACGAATACCACGAAAAAACACTTCAGGTCATTACAAACAATCCATATGCCTTAATAGATGACATATACGGGATAGGCTTTCAAAGGGCGGATAAAATAGCGATGTCTGTTGGAATTGAGATGAGTTCTCCTTATAGGGTAACGAGTGGGATAAAACACATATTAAAGGAAAACTTCAGGAACGGAGATTGTTACATAATAAAGGAAAAGCTTGTTGAAGAGGCGGCAAAGTTATTATTTGTCGACCCGGAAATAGTTACGTATAATATCGATATATTAATAGATAACGGCAGCATAATTTTAGAAACATTTGACAATGAAAGCAGGTGCTTTTCCCCAGAGCTTTATCACGCTGAAACAGAGAGTGCGAAGATGCTTATAAGGCTTGATTGTTTTGGCTTTGATAAAAAAGAAATAGATTTTGATAATTTAATAAATAAATTTGAAGATAAAAACGGTATAAAACTTGATAAAAAGCAAAAGGATGCCGTAATAAATGCAATAAATAATAAGGTTTCAATTATTACAGGGGGGCCCGGAACGGGAAAGACGACTATAATAAATGCGATTATATATATTTTAGGTGATATAAATAAAAAGTATATCCTGACTGCTCCAACGGGCAGGGCTGCAAAGAGGATGAGTGAAGCGACAGAAAACGAAGCAAAAACCATACACCGCCTTTTAGAATATGAGTATGGGGGAGAAAATAACTTTTTGTCTTTTGGGAAAAATGAAGAAAATAAACTTGATACGGACTATATAATAGTTGATGAAATGAGTATGGTCGATATCACTTTGTTATTTCATTTTCTAAAGGCAGTAAGGGAAGATTCACATTTGATTTTTGTAGGTGATGTGGACCAGCTCCCATCAGTCGGGGCAGGGAATGTACTATCCGACCTCATAAATTCAAATATTTTCAATGTGATACGCCTTGATACAATTCACAGGCAGAGTGAAAAGAGTATGATAGTGTATAACGCTCACGAAATAAACAAGGGAAATATGATAGACTTAAATACCAAGTCGACAGACTTTTTCTTTGTTGAAGCCGTAACTCAAAGTAAAATTGCGAGGAGAATATATGGCATAATAGAAAATCATTTTAAAAATCCACTCAGGAAATACGACTTAACAGACGATGTTCAGATAATTTCACCCCTTAAAAAAGGGACAGCGGGAGTCATTGAATTAAATCATGAACTTCAAAAAATTTTAAACCCTAAAACAGATTATAATCAGGAAGAAGTCACATTTGCGGGGTATACTTACAGGGCAAATGACAAAATTATGCAAATGAGAAATGACTATATGATTAAATGGAAAAATCAGAAAACCGGTAAATCGGGTATGGGAATTTACAACGGGGAGATGGGAATAATACAAAGAGTGGATAAGAATACAAATTCGGTTGAAATTCTTTTTGACGATGATAAGATAACCTCATATCCGTTTGAACTTATGGCACAGATAAATTTAGCCTATGCGACCACAGTTCATAAAAGTCAGGGAAGCGAATTTAAGGCTGTTATAATACCCGTCTTTTCCGGATATTATGGATTTTTAACGAGAAACCTTTTATATACTGCGATAACAAGGGCTAAGGATATGGTTATTTTGGTTGGAGAAAAAAATGCTCTTTCACAAATGATTAAAAATGTGCAAAAAAGTAAACGAAACACAACTTTAGTTGAAAAACTCACCGCATTGGTGTAAAATATAGGTGTAAATTACTTTGTTAAAAAATTCAGTTTAGCAATTATCTTACAATAAAAAAAATTTTAAGTTTCTTATATTTTATTTTTTGTAAGTTTAATTAAACAATAATATTAAATCTTTTTGATAAAGATTTAAGAGAAAGTGAGGTATTTGCTATGAAATGCGATATTTATTTCAAGAATTATGCAAAGGATGAAGAGGTAAAGGAGTATATTGAGAAAAGAGTTCTAAAATTAGAGAAGTATTTTCCTCGTGACTATCAGGCAAATGTAGTCATAAGTGAACTCAGGGGGCTTGTTACAACGGAAATTACCTTACACGTCGCATCGACTTATTTAAGAGTGGAAACAACCGATAAAGATGTAAGGACTGCCTTTGATAAAGCGATGTATAAAATGGAAATTCAGCTTAAAAAGTTTAAAAACAAACTTCAAAGCAGACTAAATGATTCTATTCGTTATGAAACGGAAGAAGAAATCATAGAGGAAGAAGAAAGTAAAATTGTAAGGAGCAAGAAATTCGGTGTAAAGCCTATGAGTCCGGAAGAAGCGAGTTTACAAATGGAGCTTTTAGGTCATATGTTTTTTGTATTTTTAAATGCCGATACGGAAGTTATAAATGTAATTTATAAGAGAAAAGACGGTCAATATGGACTTATCGAGCCTGAATTTTAATATTATTTGCAAATTATTATCAAAAAGGCTTGTAATTAATTGAAAAAAAATGTTAAAATGTAGTATCTAACAATGTCATTTTAGGTACTACATTTATTTTATAATTACCTTAAAATATGATTAATTTGTTTATGTTTAGAAAATTTGTATAAAACTTGTGCTAAGAAAGGAAATCGTTATGTTTATCATTTTAGTTGCTATTATCTCCTTAATAATAGGATTGATCAGAGGCGGCAGTATTAAAAATCTGTTCAACGGGGGAATAAAGTGTTGGTGGTTGTTCCTAGTTCCAATTTTATTATTCCTTGCATTGCAGGCAGGACAGCTGCTCCAAATATCATTAATCACAAACAATGCATTCTTAATTATGGTAATAGCTTATATATTGCTATTCGTATGTATATTCTTTAATTTAGATAATATATGGATGTACTTATTGCTTGCAGGCGGACTTTTAAACTTCGTTGTAATATTCATAAATCAGGCAAAGATGCCTTTAAACCCATCAGCTCTTAGCATAGCTCATTTGGGAGAAGGATATTTGACGAGATTTGCGGCGACTGTCGTGGCTGCATCCTCAAGCACGAAGTTAGCGTTTCTTGGGGGGATAATTCCTATTCCTCTTGTATCTATATTCAGACAGGTTATAAGCCCCGGAACTTTGGTTATGGCAATATCGACATTTGCAATTCTTCAAAATGCTTTAATTTACACATATATCGATGAAGCACAGTATGAAAAATATTTAAGTGAAGAAAATGCAGATTCATCAAGTGAAGACCCTGTCCCTACAATGCCTATTTTAGAAGGTATACAACAGGCAAGGCAGACTAACTCTTTGGAAGATATAAGAGAACAGCTTGGGGAATTTGGATACGGTCCTGTTGAAGAAGATGAAGTGAAGCCGATAGATGAAAATATTGAAGAAGAGGACATTCCAATAGACGTCTTTGATGAAGAAGATGAAGCAGAAGAAATCATCCCTGTAGAAGATGAAGCTGAATTTGAACAGGAAGCAGAAAATATTTCAGACACAGACGATGATTTTATCGCAAACTTTGAAGATGATGTGGACGGAGAAATATTAGATGCTTTTGTTGAAGGGGATATTGAAAAGATTGACCAGGAACTTTCCGACCTTGGAATAAATCAAGATGATGAACAAAGCCTTCCTTATGAAGATGAAGAGGAATTTTCATTTGAAGAAGATTTAGAAGAACAAGAAAGCGATGACGAACAAGTTGAAGAAGAGGAAGATAATACACAAGAAGAGAGTATCTTTGAAGACAGCGATGCTATTTTACAAGAGGAAATGGATAACATTGAAGATACATTAAATACGATAGAAGATGAATTTGACGATATTGAACAACCTCAAGCAGATGAAATTGATGCACAAGATGAAAATGAAGATATAACAGATGAAGAAGTGGCAATAGAAGAGCCTGATGTTATAGATGAAGATGAACAGGATATTGAAATGGAAATAGAAGATGAAGTTGATGATTTATACAATTCAGTATTTGATGATAATATGAACGATATTGAAGATGATGAAAGTATCGACCAAGACTTAAATTCATCTGATGACATATTTGAGATGCCGGATATTTCTGCTTTAAATATGATAAATGATACTCCGTCTCCTTCCGTAAACGAGTCTATAAATGCAGTTCCGGTTGGAGTAGCAGTTCCGGGAGTCACTAAGGCAGAACAGGCTCAAAATGAAGAGCAGATTGAAGAAGAACTTGACAAACAAATGACAAGGACTTTCACTCCTATAAGAGAGAGAAATCAATCATTTGAAGATGTTTTAGGAGATGACGAACCTATTGAACCTGTTGAAACAACTCCGACAGAAGTTCTTGAACAAATGGAAGATGAAGGTGCAAAAGATTCTGAAAGTATCGAATTTATAGAATACCAGGAAGAACCTTTGACAGAAGATTTAGATGAAATCGTAAGAAAGGTTCAACAAGAAGAAGTCGCATCTGAAGCCAAGACGATAATAAGAAGGGAAGATATAATAAACGACAGCCCGGAAAAAATAACGGTTGAAAGACCTAAAGTAAAAGATATAAACCAGAATGAACTTAAAGAAGAGGACATAAATGACGAGGCAGATAAAGCATTTAATTCTCATATTAAGCATCAAGAAGAGATGAATAATAAAGTTAATGTAGATTCTCCGTTTATGATTATAGACGGAAATATCGTTGAAAATCCTAATTATAAGTTCAGAAAAGGACCTAAAGAAGAAGAAAAATCAAAAGAAGATTTACAAGACAGTTCGGTTTATGTTATGAACTCAGGAAGTTTATCAGAGCTTGATAAGGATAATACTTTAACAGGGGCAGCTGAGCCGGTATTTGAAGTAACACCTAAAGAGGAAAAAATCATTGAAGAAATAACAAGAGAAGTTAAAGAAGAAATTAAAAACACTTCTTCTCTTCCAACGAGTGATGAACTTGAAGAAATAATGGATTCAGACACAAGTTCTGATGTAGATGTAAGTGCAGTGAGTGAAGTTATGGGCGATAACGAAGATGATATTATAATTGATAAGGGTAAATATAACACAGCCAATATAAACGAACTCAGAGAACTTGCAAAAGATTATGACCCAAGTATCTCCGCTGTAAGTGAAATTGAAACTGAAGATACCGAACAGGTTTCAGTAATCGAGCCTGAACCGATTGAAGAAGAAAATCCTTATGAAAAAGTTGAAATGAAAATCGGAGATGTTGAAATTAAATTCTGGAAGAAGGATAATGACAAACAAAAAGGATAAGATAAAGTAAAGATTATTATTAAAAGAGCCATAATTATGGCTCTTTTTTTGTGATTGTTAATAATACTAAAACCACTGGCTATACCAGTGGTTCTAATTATTTATTTTTATGAATTTTTTGTTTTATAATATAAAAATTTTACTTTAAGGTATATAGTTTTTATCTTTTTTGTTTGAAATAACAAATATCTTTTTTACTCATGTTATAGAAATATAAATTTATTTTATATTTTTAAT
>CAMSGF010000030.1 GCA_947058225.1 uncultured Eubacteriaceae bacterium | reverse complement strand
GATGTAAAATTTATTTTATAATTGATTAAAAGTATTATTTATAATTTTATATTTTATAAATCATTAAGCAATATAAGAATAGCATAATATTATATAAAATTTAAATATTTATATAAAAATTTATAATCTTCATATAGAAAAAACAAATATTTAGCTAACCTAGTATATTACAGATTAAATTTACATCATATTTTCATAACTGCTTATAAATTATTTTAAATATATAATAATTTATGAACATATAAAAGATATAAAAAATAAAAGCAAATACAAATTAATAATATTGTTTTTTTAAAACCCATTTATCTCAAGGCCGACGTTTTTCCCAAAGAAAGTCTTTTTTATATTATCACTTTCCAAGATAACCTTAACAAGAGAATTTAAACTCTCATAAACCTTGATATTCATATTTCCCCTGTTTGGACCAAAGCAGAGAATAAAATCTTTCTTTTTTATACTGATTGTCAAAGACTCGTTTTTATTCCTGCACTTTATATCTATCGTGCTAACTTCATTATTTATAAAGATTTTTCCAACCCCTCTGAAAATATGAAAATTGTTATTTTCCATAAAGCCTATCGTATAACCGAGTTTTTTTATTCCAAACGCATCTATCACACCGATATTGCAGCTGAGTGAAACATCTTCCTCATCAAAGTTTTCACATTCTGCCCATACCCACTTCACAGGGAAAGCATATCCCCAGTTCTTTTCCATATATGCACTCCCGAAAGAAAAATCTATTTCTTCTCCGTCTATATTGATTTTCCCATCGACATCTGCTTTCATAAAACAAACCTGAGAATAACATTTAAGGGGCAGGTAAATATAAGGCCCCATACTCGATGGATTGTTATTTTTATTTTTCCATTTTCTTATATTTGAAAACCTAAGATTTCCCATTACAGATTTATTCTCATTTTGTAAATTTAAAATCAATTCACCATGCAAAAATAAATTATCAAGTATGTTTACCTCAAACTCATTCGCATTTGCTTTAAAGTCAGTGTGTTTAAATTCAAAATATTCACACTTTCCGCTTTTTGAATCGAGAAACTGAACAAAAGAGTGTTCATCATCCCCTTTTATCGCTCCGATTATTATTGATATAGTCCTGTTATCATTATTTGTTACTTTATAATACCACCCCTCAAAAAAACCTTCCCCTTTATTTTCGCCATGATACGCATCCGGATTTCTCATAATCATTTCCTAACTTATATTTTTGTTAGTTTTCCCAATGAATTTAATAATATTTAAAAAATTTAATGTGTGGGGCGGGCGGCGGCTTAAAAAATGGCATTTGAAAAATATATTTTTCAAATGCCATTTTTTAAGTAAAGGCGAAGAATTCGCCTAAGTGAAATGCGAAATATCGCATTTCACCCGCCGCCCGCCCCAAAAACCCTACCTCTTCCCATCATTTTTCGCATCAACCTTAACTATCTTCTTTCTTCTCTTAAGTCCTAAATGTTTTCTCATATTCTTAATTGAAAAAGAATTGTGAGACTGACCTGGAACGTACACGACATAATCAGCATCAAATTCTCTCGCATACTTCCTAAGGCCTATTTCCGTATGGTTTTCTTTATAATCTACACTCGCGACGTTTTTAAAGCTTGCAACACTGTACGCCTCTAATATATTAGTATAAGAGGAACCTGAAAACAAAATATTCGGAGCGTTCTTATTGTTAGTCTTAACCAATGTTTTAGCCATATCCCCTCCCATATACACCTTATACATATTTCCCTCTCCAAATATAGGAATATTACTCCTCTTATCTTCATCATATCTTCTGTATTTCAAAGTATTGTCTTTATATTTCAACAATAACTCCTCTTCCCCTGCATTGACACTTCCGCCGATTTGTCTGTTGTAGGAACCGTTTATAATAACTTTTCCAATCTCATAATCTTTGTCTAAATCGGTAACTTTTACATTCGGATAATCTTTTTTTACTATCTTCATTATCTCCTCATATAAAAGCTGTGCACCTCTCATATTAACATGGTGGTCGGTCTTATAATAAAAATCGGCCTCGCCTTTGTGCTTTTCAAAAACTTCCATCGCATCGATTAAAATAACATCATCGGAAAGTCTGTCTTTTAAAAATTTCATATATTTTTTGTATTTATCATCACTTCTTATATAAGTGCTTGGAAGATACTCCGTCATAACCTGGTCTTTTCTCGGAATACTTAAGAAAATAAATTTCCTCTTTTTATTCTTTGTAACTCTCGCAGCAACACGATTTATTCTCCTTGCACTTCTTTCCAACCTCTGTAAATATCTATATTCATATTTAATCACAAACGGTGCAGCAAACAGCTGATTGTCCTTTCCCTTAACTACATTCCCAACGTATCTTTGCATATTAAAAAGATAATAGGTTTTTATAAACTTTCCCCTAAATTCCAACTGGTCGCTAAACGCAGCAGTAAGGTCATCCAAATACTCCTTATCCAATATTCTGTCCACACTAAATTTGGGAAAGGTCATGAGCTCCCTTCCTTCAGTATAGCTTCTGTACTCATTATTAAAAAGCGTAAGTACGCCTATGACAGAAATAAAAAGTAAAAATATAGATGAAAAAATAATCTGTAATTTCTTTCTCATAATATCACCTAAAATCTAAAATAGATAAACGGATTATACGTAGCCTGTGTTAAAAATGCAATAGTCACATAAAATAACGCAAGTATCCCTGCATAAAATAACCCCTCTACCAAAACTTTATCTTTTGCAATATCGAATATCTTTTTTCTTACAATTTTATATATAGGAGTCGAGAATAAAATTCCAAATATAAAATATATTCCATACTCATCTATATATATCTTCGAAAGCTCAATAGATTGTTTTGTTATATTTGGAACAATCATAGTTTTAATATAATAAACACATTGTTCTAAATTTGTGCAGTTAAACAAAACCCATCCGAAAATTATAATGATTAAAGCATAAATATGCTTTAAAACACTCGGAATATTTTTAAATATTTTGTTAAAAACATATTTTTCAAGTAAAAGAAATACGAAGTAGTAAAGTCCCCAAAGAATAAAATTAAAACTCGCCCCATGCCAAAATCCCGTTAAAAACCAAACTACAAACATATTAAAAATATGTCTTAAAGCGCCTTTCCTGTTACCACCAAGCGGAATATACACATAATCTCTAAACCAGGTGGATAAAGATATATGCCACCTTCTCCAAAATTCCGTTATCGACTTTGATATATACGGATAATTAAAGTTTTCGTTAAAATGAAAACCGAGTATCCTCCCAAGCCCTATTGCCATATCGGAATAGCCAGAAAAATCAAAATAAATCTGAAGAGTAAAGCTTATGGCCCCTATCCAAGCGACATCTGTAGTAAGGCCTGTCCCCTGAAAGATAATATCAGCAAGCCTTCCCATATGATTTGAAATTATAAGTTTTTTTGCAAAACCTATTACGAATCTCTCAATTCCATATGCTATATTCTCCCACGAATACTCTCTCTTTGTTATTTCATCTTCGACTGTTTGATACCTTACGATAGGTCCTGCAATAAGCTGCGGAAACATACTGACATAAAGAAGTATATAAAGAGGATTTTTTTGAACCTTTACTTCCTTTTTATATACGTCTATAACATAGCTTAGAGCCTGAAACGTAAAAAATGATATACCAATCGGCAAAACTATTTCAGGCACAGGCAGCCTTAAATTAAACAAAGTATTCACCGTATCCAAGAAAAAACCTGTGTATTTATAATAAAAAAGAAGCCCCAAGTTTAATATTAAGGATAAAATCAAAACCGCTTTTTTTTGCTTCTCATATTTATCTATCAGTATTCCGGAGAGATAATCTATCATAACTATGGCTATCATCACAAACAAAAAAACAGGTTCGCCGAAACCATAAAATATTAAAGAGAATATTAATAAGGTATAATTCCTTTTATTTTTAGGTGTTAAAAAGTAGCAAATTAAAAGAAGTGGCAAAAAACCAAAAATAAATATTGCTGAGCTAAATACCATATATTCCTCCTAATAATCAGGATTATTTATTATATCCCATTTAATAAAAAAAATCAAATAAGGCTATTTATTTTAATCATTTTTTAATACATCATTATATTTACAACATTTCCCCGGGGTGATATAATACATATATGGACAATAAAAAGAAAAAAGAAATTTTTATAACAATTTGTATCATAGCTATTTGTATAATTATATATCTGTTCTATTTGCTTCTTACAATAGCGATAAATGTACCGCTGTTTTTTAGGCTTATAATATTACTTGCTATATTATACTTTGGCTATGTATTAATCAAAGTAGGAATAGAAAGAATTGAAGAAATAAAAAAGGAGGATGAAGATGATTATCGTAAATATTGACCACATACCAAATAAAGAAGTTGAAATTTTGGGTATGGTAAAAGGAAACTGTGTTCAGTCAAAAAACATCGGAAAGGACATCGGTTCAGGGCTTAAAAGTCTTGTCGGAGGGGAAATAAAAGCATATTCACAAATGATGAATGAATCAAGAGCCATTGCAACAAAAAGAATGGTTGAAGAAGCAGAAAACCTGGGAGCAGAGGCTATACTAAACGTAAGATACACATCATCGGCAGTAATGGCTTCAGCGGCGGAAATATTGGTATACGGCACAGCAGTAAAATTCGTATAAAATAAAAATAGGATAAGGGAGAAACTTCATAAGGAAGTTTTCTCCCTTTATTTTTATTAAAGGTTCTTATATTTTATATATATAATTGTTCACTTTAACCTTTATTTAAATATATAAATTAATTTATTTATAATTATAATAATATTTTTTCTGATTTTGTTACATCTTATTTTATTACGTCTTATTTTAATTTATTATTTCACTTTATTTAAAACTATATATAAAGATAAAGCTTTTTATTATATACCAATTCTTGATTATCTTTATTCAGTTTGCTTTTATATATTTTTCTCTGTTTAAATTACCTTAACAACAGTTTTTTATTTTAGTTTATTTTTAAAGTGAGTCATTTTTGTATTATCTTTATAATCATTTTTACTATAATTATCTTTAAAATTTAATCTTTATTTAAAATATCTTAAATATCCCTCTTTCACTATTTAAAATTTTAACTTGTTAAAAATATAATAAATATTTTTTACATTTTAAAAATAAATGAAAGCAATCATTATTTTATAATAAAAAACAGGGATCTATCCCTGTCTTTTATGGTTATGGAAAAATTATGAAAAATTAGTATTATCTAAAATAATTTTTTATGCCTTCTCATTTTGAACTACATTAGATTCTGCTTCATCACTTTTATATATAAAATTGCTTACCGGTTTATATACAAAAAATGCAAGAACAGAATTCACACCCGCTTTAATTAAATTAAACGGGATAATCACAGGTAAAATCATTGCACTGACTGTTTCAAACGGAACACCGTAAAAATGTGTGGTCATAACAAGATTTGCAGGAACCATTATAGCAGTCATAGCCACAACTCCTGCTATTAAAGCTATAACAGCCTGTGATATAGTCTTGTTTTTCCTATAAATCAAAGATGAAACCACAACGAGCATACCGCTTGATATTATGTGCATAACCGCACCGACCCAACCGCCTATTCCCGCACTGACCGTAAGAGCTTGAATCAAGCTTGAAATCACAACAGTTATAAATCCTGCAAATGGGCCAAAATGAAAACCTGCTATTAAAAGCGGAATGTCCATCGGCTCATATTCCAAAAATGCCGCACTTGGAAAAATTGGGAATCTGACTGACATCATCAATACGATGGATAATGCACAAAGCATTCCAAGCGTTACAATCTTTTTTGTCTTATTTCTTTCTTTCATACTAAAATCCTCCTTAAAATAAAAAATAATCCTTATAACAAAGAGGGGATTATCAGAAAAAAGATATGTATTTTTTTACCTTCTTTCATCCGGACTTTACCGTCGGTTAAGGATTTTCACCTTATCAGCTTTCGCTCGCAGACTATCACTGCCGGTATGGAATTTCACCAAACCCCGAAGATTGTTTATATTTTTATTATAAACATAAAATAAAATTTGTCAATAGTATATATATTTATAAATATTGTTAAATTTTTCTATATTATTATTGAATTAAATTTTTATTTGTTCTATACTTTAGATATATAAATTAATATAAAAGGAGAACAAAAATGCAATATCTAATTGATGATGCTAACTTGGACAAAATTAAGGAAGTGGCAAGTTATTTCCCGGTTGAAGGAGTAACGACAAATCCAAGCATTATCGCTGCAAACGGCGAAAATGTATTCGAAAGAATCAAAAAAATAAGAGAAATTATCGGACCTGATAAATATATTCACGCTCAGGTTCTTCAAAACACATGTGAAGGTATGCTTGAAGATGCAAAAAAATTAAAGGCTGCGGCAGGAGAAAACTTTTATGTAAAGATTCCTATTACAAAAGAAGGCTTAAAAGCTATGACAGCACTAAAAAAAGAAGGATATAACGTAACGGCAACAGCTATATTCTCTGTTCAACAGGCTTTAATCTCAGCAAAAGCAGGGGCAGACTTCGTTGCACCATACGTAAACAGACTTGACAACTTTACAGCTGATGGAATCAATGTAGTCGCTGAAATAGTTTCAATTTTTGAAGAATACGGAATCGATAGTCAGGTTATCGGAGCAAGCTTTAAGACAACACAGCAGGTTCATAACGCTGCATTGGTCGGAGCTCACGCCGTAACACTTAATTCTGACCTTTTTGCACAGCTTATCACACATCCTTTGACAACAAAGGCTATTGATGAATTTGAACAAAAGGGCAGTGAATTTTATAAATAATTAAACTTATGAACATAATAAAAAACATCGGTATTTACCGATGTTTTTTTATTATTGAAAATTTATTAAACCTTTTTTACTTTTTTATTATATAATTTTTCATTATTTAATCTTTGTTTTATTACATTTCATTATATAATATTCTTTATAATACATTTATATCCTTATATAAATTTTACCTTAATTATGAATTTTTTTTAGTTTTTTCAATGTTCTTTTATTTTAAATAATATAATAAATCATTTTTAATTTATATATGAATGAAACTTTTTCTTTACACATTCTATTAAAGTAAACTTACCATTAATTATAGAAAGCAAATAAAATTTCATATCAATACAAATTTATTAAATTGTCAAAACAATTCAATTCATCCAATATATAAACAAAACAACTTAACATCTCAATAAACTTCACGAAAATCTCCGCCGTCGCCCCGGCGTCATCC
>CAMSGF010000029.1 GCA_947058225.1 uncultured Eubacteriaceae bacterium | reverse complement strand
CAGCATTGTAAAAGAAGAGGATAGCACGAAGCAGCGTACTGAATTATGCACTTCCAAATATGACAGTTATCGTTCCTGCTGACGGACCGGAAGCTGAACAGGTTGTAAAAGCTGCAGCTGAAATTGACGGACCTGTATTTATGAGATTTGCAAGAGCTGCAACAGATGTCATCTTTGATGAAAATTATAAATTTGAAATCGGAAAAGCCGCTGAAATAAGAGAAGGCAGTGACGTTACACTTATTGCCTGCGGAATTATGGTTGCTAAGGCATTAGAAGCAGCTGAAATTTTAAAAGGGGACGGAATCAATGCGAGAGTTATCAATATGTCTACGATAAAGCCTCTTGATAATGCTGCTGTTGAAAAGGCAGCTAAGGAAACAGGAGCTATCGTAACATGTGAAGAACACTCAATCTACGGCGGTCTTGGAAGCGTTGTTTCTCAGGCAGTTTCAAAATCTACTCCTGTTCCTGTGGAATTTGTCGGAGTTAATGATGTGTTTGGAGAAAGCGGAAAGCCTGACCAATTAATCAAGAAATATCATATTGATGTTGAAGATATTGTTGAGGCAGCAAAGAAAGCGGTTGGCAGAAAATAATTTATATGAAAAAAGCGAAGAAAATATTAAGTATAGTATCAGTACTGATATTTACGGGGCTTTTGATTTATATTTCAGTAAAAGTGGGGTTAGAGTTATTCTCTGACCCTACTGCATTAAGAGAATATATTAATAAATTCGGTGCATTTGCCCCACTGGTGTTTTTTATTCTACAGGTTTTACAAGTTATTATTGCGTTTATTCCCGGAAATGTTCTTGGGGTTGTCGGGGGTGGATTGTTTGGATATGTTGAGAGTTTTATATTAAATGCGGGTGCAATATATCTTGGAAGTATGATAATGTTTTATATAGGCAAACACTTTACAAAAAGAATTGCCCTTATATTCGTATCGGAAGAAACTTATGATAAGTATATTAAAATAATATCTGGTAAAACAGGTAGAATGTCACTGTTTTTTATGTTTTATCTGCCCTTTTTCCCCGATGATGCATTAAGTCTGCTTGCAGGAGCAAGCACTATGACTTATAAAGAGTTTATAATGTATGTATTAATCGGAAGGACGCCGGGGATTATATATCCTGCACTTCTTGGAGCAGGGGTATTAGACGGCAAGATAACACTGCTTGTTATAGGTTCGACAGTATATATCGGTTTTATGTTGTTTGGTTTAATTATGGCAAAAAAACACAGCGATTTATTTGGTAAAGATAAAAAAAATTAATGGAGAAGAGAAAAATGCAGTATGAACAACCTTATTATATTTTTGTAACAGGGGGAGTTGTTTCCTCTCTTGGAAAAGGAATAACGGCGGCAAGTCTTGGGAGGCTTTTGAAAAATAGGGGGATAGATGTATTTATTCAAAAATTAGACCCTTATTTAAACTTTGACCCGGGGACTATGAGTCCGTTTCAGCATGGTGAAGTGTACGTAACAGATGATGGAGCAGAAACTGATTTAGACCTTGGTCACTACGAAAGATTTACAGACATCAACTGTTCCTCAAGGAGCAATGTGACGACAGGAAAAATCTACTGGTCGGTAATTTCCAAAGAAAGAAGGGGAGATTATCTCGGAGGCACCGTACAGGTTATCCCTCATATAACAAATGAGATAAAGGACTTTATTAAAAAAGCGGGGTCTGAAAGTAAAGCCAAAGTCGTTATAAGTGAAATTGGGGGGACGGTTGGAGATATAGAAAGTCAACCGTTTTTGGAGGCTATAAGGCAGGCTAAAAGGGAAATGCCGGGGAAAGTTTTATACATCCACGTAACACTCCTTCCTTATCTTGGTAAGGCAGGAGAATTAAAGACAAAGCCGACCCAGCACTCTGTTAAGGAGCTTAGAAGCATTGGTATTCAGCCTGATATAATCGTTTTGAGAAGTGAGCTTCCCGTAACTGACTCGATAAAGGAAAAGATTGCACTGTTTTGTGATGTGAATAAAGATGCAGTTATTGCAAATTACGATGCACCTGTCTTATACGAAGTTCCTTTATATCTTGAAAAAGAGGGACTTGCTGATTTAGTTATCGAAAAGCTTGGAATTAAAGGTACTAAAAAGCCTGATTTTAAAGAATGGAAGAAAGTTGTTGACAGCGTTAAAAATCCTAAAAAGGAAGTTAATATTGCACTTGTCGGAAAATATGTTTCATTAAAGGATGCATATTTATCGGTTAATGAGGCATTGTGCCATGGTGGAATTGAAAATAATGCAAAAGTAAATGTAGACTGGATAGATTCAGAAACTATAAATGAAGAAAATGTTGAAAGCTTATTAAAAAAGGCTGATGGGATAATAGTTCCCGGAGGTTTTGGAGAAAGAGGGGTTGAGGGGAAAATACTTGCTTGTAAATATGCAAGGGAAAACAGTGTTCCTTTCCTTGGCCTTTGCCTTGGAATGCAGGTGGCAGTTATCGAATTTGCAAGAAATGTTCTTGGAATTAAGGATGCTTCTTCAAGCGAATTTTCCGATACTAAAAACCCTGTTATAGATTTAATGAGCGAACAAAAGGATATTGATGAAAAGGGCGGAACTATGCGTCTTGGCTTATATCCTTGTAAACTAAGTAAAGGAACAAAAGCCTTTGAAGCTTATGGGGAGGAATATATTGAGGAAAGACACAGACACCGCTATGAAGTAAATAATAAGTACAGAGAAATACTGGAAAAAAACGGAATGATAATTTCAGGTATTTCTCCAAACAGGGTTCTTGTTGAAATGGTTGAAATAAAAGACCATCCTTTCTATGTTGCAACTCAGGCTCACCCTGAATTTAAGAGCAGACCGAACAGAGCGAATCCATTGTTTAGGGAGTTTATAAAACATTCCCTATTGTATAAGGAAGAGGTATAATATGAGTTTTAATATGGTTGCAGACCACGCTGTAAGAAAAAAGGAAAATGATTTAATATTTACCATTTCAAAAGAGGCGAAAGAGGCTGTCATAAAAAACGGAGCGGATAAAGTTATCAACTCCACGATGGGAGTTTTATTAGAGGATAACGGAGATTTTGTCGCATTTAAGAGTGTATATGATGAACTTAAGTCCCTTGAAAATGTGTCTATCGCTCCATATGCGTCAATTGAGGGAGATGCACCGTTTTTGGAGGCTGTGACAAAGGCTTGTTTTGGAGATTGTTTTCCAAATTCTTATATAAAAGCTGTGGCAACGCCCGGGGGAAGCGGTGCGATTCATCATTCAATTTGCGATTATACAAATTTAGGTGATACGGTTATAACGTCAAATTGGTATTGGGACCCTTATAAAACAATATGTGAAGAAAATTTAAGAAAATTAGATACTTTTAACCTTTTTGATAAAGATGACAATTTTGATATGAATTCTTTTAGAGAAAAATTTACATATTATCTGGATAAACAAAAAAGGCTTTTAACAATTTTAAACACTCCCGCTCACAATCCGACAGGATATACGATAAAAGACAGTGAATGGGATGAGTAGATATATTTAAAGAAAAGGCAAAAGACAGTAATAATAAAATAGTGCTGCTTGTAGACGTAGCGTATATAGACTTTTGCGAGGACAGTTTAGAAAGAAGAAAGTTTTTTAAAAAGTTTGAAAATTTACCTGAAAATATTATTGTTTTGATTGCATTTTCCGCATCAAAGGGATATACGATGTATGGCCTTAGAAACGGTGCTTTAATTTGTATTACATCGAATAAAGAATTAAGCGAAGAGTTTTTTTACACTTCCCTTCATTCCAACAGGGGAACTTGGTCAAACGGAACAAAATCGGCTATGCAGGTCCTTACGAATATAATAAATGACAAAAATCTAAACGGGAAGTTTATAAAAGAGAGAAACCATTATAAAGATATTTTAAATAAAAGGGCAAAAGCCTTTATAAAAGGTTGTAAACAAAACAGTGTTAAAACGACGCCTTATTCAGACGGATTTTTTATATCCATTCCATGTGATAATCCTATGGATATAGCAAGAAAGTTAAATAAGGAAAATTTATTTACGATACCGCTTCAAAAAGGTCTTAGATTTGCACTTTGTGCAGTAGAAGAAGAAAAATGTCTTATGGCACCTAAAATAATAAAATCTATTTTATAATATTCTAAGCAAAGAGGAAAAATCATGGCAAAGAAAATTGTATTAAAAAGAAGCAAACGTCGAAGGAGAAACAGAAAAACGCCTATTATTAAACTTATCGGTGTATTTATTCTTGTTGTGTTTGTGGTGTGGGTTATTGTTGCCGCTCCGTTTAAGACGACTAAAGTTGCAGATGAAGTGCTTCATGGGAATGTGAAAGAGAAAATAAACTTTTCTCCGCAGGAAGGTGATTACATTCAAACGGGTAAAACCATAACTTATGATGCAACGCTTGTATGCAGGGGGTTGTTTGGCAAGGAAGTTGCACTCGGAGCAAAGGGAAATGAACTGGTTATAACAGTTGAAGAGAATAAACTGAAAAATAAAGTTGATATAAATAAAAACAAAATAAAAATATCAAATTCCGTAACGAGCGGAACTCCTATTTCCGTAAGGGTTAGTTATAAAAATCAATCTAAGACATATAAATATACCGTAAGAGATGATTTAAAAAAGAAAATAGGAGAGGATATGTTTGTTAAAAATCCAAAAGAATACGATTGTGTCGTAAATAAGAAAAGACACGTGTCAAGCGATTATGAACCTGATGATTTGGTATATCCTGATGTAGATTATGCACAGACCAACAAGACTGTTAGGCAGATGAGAAAAAAAGCCGCAAGAGCGCTTGAAGATTTATTTAAGGGTGCGAGAGAAAATGATTATATCTTCTTTGCAGTCAGCGGTTACAGACCATACAATATGCAAGAATCAATTCATACTTCACAGATAAGGGAATATGGAAGTGAAGAAGAAGCGAATAAGTACAGTGCAAAGGCGGGAGAAAGCGAACATCAGCTTGGGCTTTCAATGGATGTATCGATAAATTCTTTAAGCTATAAGCTTACGGAGGAATTAGCCGATACGGACGAGGGGAAATGGCTTGCAGAAAACTGCCATAAATACGGGTTTATAATAAGATTTCCTAAAGGGAAAGAGAGTATAACAGGATATAACTATGAGCCTTGGCACGTCAGATATGTAGGAAAGGATTTAGCTAAACTCATTCACGATAATGATTTAACTTTAGAGGAGTATTTTGAATTATAATAAATTTTATACTTTTTATGAATATATTGTTCCTGTAGAATATGACGGTATAAAATTAAGCACATTTTTGAATGAATGTTACGATTATTCTTCAAGGACAATAAGTTTTATAAAAAGGAACGGACTTTCTTTGGTAAATGATGAAAAAGTTAATATGAATTTTGCATTAAACAGGGGAGATATTGTAAAGATATACTTCCCTTTTGAAGATTATGGAAAAGTAAATGGCAATGTGAATTTTGAAGTTATATATGAAGATGAGGATATACTTGTTGTAAATAAGCCTCCTTTTACCGTCACACATATGACATCATCTCACACAGAGGATACTCTTGCAAACGGGATATACGCTATGTGGGCAAGAGAGAAAAAGAAAAATAAAGCGAGGTTTGTTACAAGGCTTGACAGGGATACATCAGGGATTGTGGTGGTGGCAAAAAACAAATACGTTCATCATTTCATTCAAAATCAAGGAGTAAATAATAAAATAGATAAGAAGTATATGTTAATAACTGAAAATGTCCCAAAGAAAAAAGCAGGATACATTGACATTGGAATAAAAAGAGAAAAGGAAAATTCCATCGAAAGAATCGCCTGTGAAAGCGGAAAGAGAGCTATAACGAAGTATAGGGTAATAAAAGATTATAAAACACATTCGCTTACAGAGGCGAAGCTTTTAACAGGGAGAACGCATCAGCTAAGGGTTCATTTTAAATATATCGGGTGTCCTTTGCTTGGAGATACACTTTATAATAAAGAAAGCGATATAATAAATAGGCAGGCGCTTCATTCATGTTACATCAGCTTTATTCATCCGAGAACTTTAAAAAGAGTTGAATTTGAAGCAAAGCTGCCATTTGATTTTTTAAATGCGATAGATAAAATTAAAAGTTGAAATATTTATAATATTTGGATATAATATGTGTTTATACAGAGTATTCCTTTTGTGAGGAGGATAAGTTTTGAGTGCAAAACGAAAAAAGAATTATTTAAAAGGAGCGGCTATTTTAGCTTTTGGCGGAGTGGTTGCTAAATTTTTAGGGATGTTTTTAAAGATTCCCCTTGTCAGAATTTTAGGCGATTTTGGTATGGGGTTATACGGGAATGCATATCCCGTTTATACATTTTTACTTGCGATATCGACTATAGGGCTTCCCGTCGCCATATCAAAGATGGTGTCTGAGAGATTAAAGCTTGGGCATTACGACGGGGCGTACAATGTCTTTAAGGTCGCTGTCACAACGCTTGCGAGTATTGGGGCGGTCTGTACGCTTATTATGATATTTGGAGGAAAGTTATTTATTTCAATCTTTAAATGGCATCCCGACACGTATTATTCCATTTTGGGACTGTCTTTTGCTCCGTTATTTGTTTGTATATTATCAAGCTTTAAGGGATTTTTCCAAGGTATGCAGATAATGACACCGCCAAGTATCTCTCAAATTGTCGAATCAATAACGAGGGTTATTGTGGGCTTAAGCCTTGCAATATTTTTATATAAGGGATTTAACAATGTCGCATTTGGTGCAGCGGGGGCGACCTTTGGTGCGACAGCGGGAGCACTTGTTGCGAGTTTGTTTTTATTCTTATGCTTTTTATCTGTCAAACCAAAGTTAAAAAAACAAATTAAAAAACAAAAGGTGCGTTCAAGCGAAAGTCCGAGAATGATTTTAAGGCTTTTAATAGCCATTGCAATACCAATAACTTTAGCATCCCTTGTAACGTCTGCGATGAACTTAATAAACTCATTTACGGTTTCTTCAAGGCTCCAGGCAGGAGGTTTTTCCGTAGAACAGGCGACTATTCTATGGGGTCAGCTATCTCAAAGGGCGCAGACTATCGTAAGTATCCCGCTTATACTTTCATCTTCCCTCGCAGCAAGCCTTGTTCCGACCATCACAGAATCTTTTGTAATAAAAGACTTTACACAGATTAGAAATAAGGTTTTACTGACGGTTAAGGTTGTGTTTATGGTATCTCTTCCATGCATAATAGGTATCGCAGTTTTAGCTCCTAACATCACAAGCCTTCTTTTTGGAAATGAAGATGGGGCGAATATGCTTAGGGTGCTTGGAATAG
>CAMSGF010000028.1 GCA_947058225.1 uncultured Eubacteriaceae bacterium | reverse complement strand
CATTACAGCTTCCCCCTGTACAGGCCGATCTGTTCTCTTGCTTTTTTGTAATTGACCATGGAGGAAGCGGCTCCCTGGTACCGGGGTTCAAAGGCAAAATCTCCCACTACCGCCACTCTGACTCCTGGTTTCAGCGGCAGAAGCCGCCCCTCCAAGAACTTTTCATTTACCACACTACATAAATAATTTATAAAAATTTAAAATTTTATTTTTTATTAAAATAAATATGTAATAAAATTAAACATAAAAAACATTTTAATTATAAATAAAAAAACCGCCTAAGCGGTCTTTTTAAATTTTATTAACTTTTACAACGACTTCCCTATCATTTAACTTAATGTCCTCTCCGTCATTTTCACCAAACTCAATATTATCGCAAAGAACTTCTTTTTTAATATATTCATCATAAGAATCAATGGCTTTGTTTATCACATCATCACATTCAATTATCATATTAATTCTGTCCATAACTTCAAATCCACTGTTTTTTCTAAGCTGCTGAACTTTAGATATCAATTCCCTTGCATACCCTTCGCTGATTAATTCATCGTTTAACGAAGTATCAAGTATTACAAACAGATGTCCCTCCTTTTGAACGTTAAAGCCATCTTTCGCTTCTGTCCTCATCTCAACCCATTCCTTTTTAAGAGTTAAGCCACTTTCAGAAAAAGTTATCTCACCTTTTTCATCTAACACATCTATAACTTCATTTGCATTACATTTATTAAGTTCAGCAACTGCGACCTTGACATCTTTTCCTAAAATTTTTCCTGCTACTTTAAAATCAAGCTTTAATACAAAATTCATATACTTTGAAAGGTCATCGGGGAATACTACTTCCTTAACATTTAATTCTTCTTTTATCAAGTCAGTAAGGTCAGCCATAACCTCTTTTTTAGCACCATATACCAATATAGTTCCAACAGGCTGTCTTACCTTTATATTAGCCTCTTCCCTCGCACTTCTTCCAAGTGATACAAGAGTTCTTACCAAGTCCATCTTGTATTCATTATCCTCATCTATCAACTCTTCGTTAACTTCAGGATAACATGCTAAATGAACCGATTCTTCCCCTGTCAGTTTCCTATAAATTTCTTCTGATATAAACGGTGCAAACGGTGCAACAAGTTCACAAAGTCCTTTTAAAACTTCATAAGTCGTGTTGTAAACTGCTTTCTTATCCTCATCTAACTCACTCGCCCAAAATCTTCTCCTGCACCTTCTTATATACCAGTTTGATAAGTCTTCATTGACAAATTCCTGTATCTTTCTCACGACCCTTGAATGTTCAAAAATATCCATTTCATTTCTTACTTCTTTTACGAGATTGTTGTATTTTGATAAAATCCAAAGGTCAATCTCATCTCTATCCTTATATTCAACAAAAAACTTTCTTGGATCAACATTGTCGGTATTCGCATACATTACAAAGAATGTATACACATTTTGAAGTGTATTAAAGAACTTGCTTTGAACTTCCCTTAAACCTTCTATATCAAACTTTGTCGGCGTCCACGCAGGAGATACATATAATAAATACCATCTTAGTGCATCGGCACCGTACTTATCGAATAAATCAAACGGGTCAACCGTATTTCCCTTTGACTTACTCATCTTCTGCCCCTTAGCATCTAATATAAGGTCATTTACCAAAACTCTCTTATAAGGAGATTTTTTCATAATAAATGTTGAAATGGCAATTAGAGAATAAAACCAGCCTCTCGTTTGGTCAATACCCTCGCATATAAAATCAGCAGGGAACTGTTCTTCAAATTCCTCCCTGTTTTCAAAAGGATAGTGTTGTTGTGCAAAAGGCATACTCCCTGAATCAAACCAGCAGTCTATTACATCGGGAACCCTCGTCATAAGCTTTCCGCACTTCTCACATTTTATATGAACTTCATCAACATAAGGCTTATGAAGTTCAATTGATTCATCAATATCCTCCACCGCATCTTCTGCAAGCTGTTTTCTTGAGCCTACACTGTGAAGATGTCCGCATTCACATCTCCATATATTAAGTGGAGTTCCCCAATATCTGCTCCTTGAAATCGCCCAGTCCTTTAAGTTTTCAAGCCAATCCCCAAATCTTCCCTCTCCCACAAATTCAGGATACCACTCAACTGAATTGTTAGCCTTAATCAATTCGTCTTTGATTTTTGTCATCTCAATATACCAGCTTGGCTTTCCGTAGTATAATAAAGGAGTTTTACATCTCCAACAATGCGGATAATTATGCTCTATTCTCTGCTTTTTAAATAAGACACCTTTTTCTTTTAAATATTTTATAATATCAAGGTCGGCATCCATTACAAATTTACCTTTCCAGATAGTATCGGTAAATTTCCCGTTTTCTCCAACCGGATTAAATGCAGCGAGATTATATTTTCTTCCAACATTGTAGTCATCTTCCCCAAAAGCAGGAGCTAAATGTACGATTCCAGTTCCATCTTCCGTACTTACATAATCACCTAAAACCACTATAAACGCTTTCTTATTGGCAGGAGGAGTTAAAAAGTCCATAATAGGCTCATACTCCGTATACTCCAATTCACTTCCTTTAAATTCCTCAATTATCTGAGCATCTTCTCCAAGCACATCATTAACTTTTTCTTTAGCTAAAATATAAACTGTATCTTGAGATTTTGCCCTCACATAATCTATATCTTTTCCAACGCACAGTCCTACATTTGAAGGCAGCGTCCATGGAGTTGTCGTCCATGCAAGAAAATACTCTTCCTTTCCTTTAGACTTAAATGCAACAATGGCAGAGTCCGTCTTTATGTTTTGATAGCCTTGTGCAACTTCGTGAGATGCAAGCCCAGTTCCACACCTTGGACAGTAAGGAAGAATTTTATATCCTTCATAAATCAAGCCTTCATCAAAAAACTGCTTTAAAAGCCACCATACTGATTCTATATAATTATTATCAAGTGTAATATAAGGATTATCCATATCTATAAAATAACCCATTCTCTTTGTCATTTCCCTCCACAAAGATTCATAGGTAAACACACTTTCCTTACACTTTTCATTAAAGGCGGCAACACCATACTTTTCAATATCCCCTTTCCCATTCATTCCAAGCGTTTTTTCAACTTCTATTTCAACAGGGAGTCCATGCGTATCCCATCCGGCTTTTCTTTTAACCTTATAGCCGTTCATAGTCTGATATTTACAAACGCTGTCCTTTAAAGTTCTCGCTATAACGTGGTGAATGCCGGGTTTTCCATTCGCAGTCGGAGGTCCTTCAAAAAATATATAATTTGGTTTATCCTCTCTCGTTTCAATACTTCTTTTTAAAATATCTATATTGTCCCAATACTTTGAAATTTCGGCTTCTCTTTCTTTTACACTGTTTTTATTCAAATCTTCAAAAATCATACCATTACCACCATTTTTATCATTTATTTAACCATTTAATTTTATTATTTTGGCATTGTTATGTCAAGTCCTTTGTTGTATTTTGGGGTAGGGCGGCGGGTGAAGTGCGATGCACTTCACTAACAGGCGATTTTACAAATCGCCTGAACTTTTAAAATGAGAGAATAGAAAAATAAATTTTTCTATTCTCTCATTTTAAAAGCCGCCGCCCCACCCCACCCCACATCACCCACACAAAAACAAACTTATGTAAAAAGATAAAGCTTACAAATAACCCACACACACAAACTATAAAAATAATAACACATCTAAAAACAAAAGCTACCATAACCATATCTAAACCAAACACCAAAACCATTGTAAAATCTACCGAAAATAAAATCTGTCAGAAAATTAATTAATAAATAAAAAAAGAGAAAAACCATAAAACTAACAATAAAAAAAGACCGAACGGTCTTTTTTTATTTTCTTATAGCTTTAAAATATTAAGGCTTTAACACAACTTTTAAAGCCTGGGCATTGGCTAATTTTTCTATTCCCACATTAATTTCTTCAAGTGGAAGTACATCTGTCACAATATTCATATTAACCATATTATGAGATGCAATATCAAATGCTCTTTCAAACGTCGCATTGGTCGTTGAAAAAGAACCGAGAACTGCTATTTCTCTATAATGAATAGTGTTGCTGTTTAACTTCGCATATGGATTGTCCTTTGGAAGTCCGCCGAATATTACAAGCCTTCCCCTCTTTCTAAGGCAGTCAATTCCATTTTCAATAGGCTCTCCCGCAGGTGCACATACTATTAACACATCAGCACCAAGTCCATCCGTAATATCCATAACAACCTGCTTTAAGTCCTCTTTTGATGTATTGACAAAATGCGTTCCGCTGAATTGTTTGCTTCTTTCAAGCCTTTCTTCACTTCTGTTTGCCATAATTATGTTTTTAGCTCCATTTAGCCTTGCCACTTCCGTATGTAAACAGCCGATAGGTCCGGCTCCTATAATTACAACATTATCTCCAAGTGACACATTTGCATATTCCTGTGCATTTACGACAGAAGATAATAGTTCAACAACAACCATTTCCTCGCTTTTATTATCTTCCCTAAGTTTTAGTATCTGTCCGTGGTCAACCCCGATTTTTGGAATTGACAGATACTTAGCAAAGCCCCCGTAAATTTCATGTCCGTAAGTTAGACGGTGGTCACATAGGTTTTGAAGTCCTCTCTCACAGTAATGACAGGTCCCGCATGGAATAACGGGATTTACGATAACCCTCTCCCCTGTCTTATATCCTTTAACCCCTTCTCCAACCTCTATTATTTTGCCAATATTTTCATGTCCTAAAATAAACGGAAAATCAAGTGTTGCATGCCCTGTCCTTATCGTTCTCATATCAGAGCCACAAAGTCCGACAGCCTCCATCTCAAGAAGCAATCCTCCCTTTTCGCATTTAGCGTCAGGCACATCATCGTATACCATATTTTGTTTTCCTTTTAAAACTGCAGCTTTCATAAAAGTATCTCCCTTTTTTATTTTTATCCCATACTAAAATTATTCATTTTCAAAATCAGCCCGGAGGCCAGGAAAAACTCCTGCCTCCAAGTAGATGATAATGCAGATGTTTTACGGTCTGTCCGCCGTCATCTCCACAGTTATTAACAAGCCTGAATCCACCCTCATCAAAGCCATATTCTTTGGAAAGTTTGCAAGCCACCTCGTGAATATGGTCTAAAATACCGATATCCTTTGGCACATCCAATATACTCGCATAATGCTTTTTAGGTATAATTAAAAAATGATTAGGAGCTTTAGGGTCAATATCTTTAAAAGCGTATACGACATCATCTTCATATACCTTATCGCTTGGAATCTCACCTTTAATTATCTTACAAAAAAGACAATCTGACATTTTTTCACCTCCTAAAATATTTTTTTTTATCTATTTTTGTCTTACAATAATATCCTGTCCGTCAAGACAGTTTTCTTCTTCTTCAAGAAGATTTGAAATAATTTTTGCAACGTCTTCGGGCTGCATAATCGTAGTCGGGTCTTCTTCAGGAGCGAGAATTCTTCTAAGCTCCGTCGCACATCTTCCGGGAGATATACAATAAACCTTAATTTTATAATCTCTTAATTCATCCGCCAAAGTCTTTGATAAAGATATTACACCTGCTTTTGCACTCGCATACGCAACCCAACCGGGTCTTGAGGTTGAACCTGCGGTCGATGCGATATTTAATATCTTTGCATCTTTACCTTTCATATATCTTACACAGGCTTTTATCATAACGAGCATGCTGACTGTGTTTACAGTAAAAGTCTGTGTGAAGTTTTCAATCGTCGTATCAAGTAAAGCCGTTGGGTTTACAAAGCCTGCACCGTTTATCAATAAATCAATGCTTTTAAATTCCTTATAAATCTTATCTACTATCTTTTCTATTCCCTCTAAATCTGTCATATCATGCGGCACAACCATAACATTGCACTTTGGATTCATAAGAGCTTTTGTTTCTTCTAAGTTTTTTTCGTTTCTCGCCACCAATGCGATATTTCCAATGTCTTCTCTGTTGCTCATTTCAACAGCAGTCGCCCTGCCTATTCCCTGAGAAGCTCCGGTTATAATCAATGTCTTCATTATTTCCTCCCTACAATGTATTCTTTGTAAATTTGTTCACAGCTTATTAAGTCTACTGGAGTTGTTATCTTTATATTGTATAAAGACCCCTCCATAATTTTAATCTTATCATCAGGATAATAATGATAAAATAAAGACGCATCCTCCGTAAAATGCTTTCCTTCCTTATCTGCTTTTTCGTGTGCTAAAAGGAGCTTTTCACCGTTAAACTTTTGAGGAAGCTGAACATTGATAAGTTTATTTCTTTCAAGATTTTTTTCTATATATTCACTTCCCTCCAAAACCGTAAAAGGAATATCTATACCATATATAGCATTTTCTTCTTTTGAATTTATCATACTCTTAAACTCTTTATCACTTACAAACGGTCTTACCGCCTCGTGCACGATTATGCTGTCGCAGCCTTTTAAATTCTTCACCCCTATATAAGTTGATTCCTGTCTTGTCTTTCCGCCTTCAACACAAATAATATTCTTTTGAATATTATGGTTAAAGATTAATTGTTTCATCTGTTCTATATGTTCCTTTGGAGAACATATAACAACCTTTTCGATTTCATCTACTTTTTCGATATTTTCCAATACGTGAATTATTATTGGCTTTCCACCTAAAAGTAAAAATTGTTTCGGTGTTTTCTGGTGCATTCTTTTTCCCACACCACCTGCTAAAATCACCATACCTACTGACATAATTTCAAACCTCCGTTAATAAATTTATTTTAAATTCGGGATAATAAGTTTTTGAACAAATAAATAGGACGAATTTCCATCGGTTACTTCAAACGTATTATCTCTAAATGCTTCAACCTTGTCTATATTGAAATTTTTTTCACTAATATCCACAGCAAGTTTTTTTGTGTCTGTGTATATCCCTCCTGGTAAATCTTTATGAAAATCTATATAAAAACCTCTCTCATCCAAATAATCAAAATAATCTGATGCATAAAAGAACATAGGTCTTTTTAATAAAGAATAATCAAATATGGCAGAAGAATAGTCCGTTATCATCATATCGCTTATTATCATCAGCTCATTTATATCCTTATAATCTGTCACATCGAATAAGAAATCTTTTAAACTGTCTTTTATTTCATATTTTTTTGAAATAAAAGGGTGAAGTTTTAATAAAATTACATATTCTTCACTTAGGTATTCTTTCAATACCTCAAAATCTAAATCATCTTTGTAATAAGATTGAAACCTGCTATCTCCCCTAAAAGTCGGAGCGTATAATATTATCTTTTTATCTTTTGGAATATTATACTTTTCTTTTATCGTAACGGGAAGTTCCTCTTTTAACTTTTCACTGAAAAACACATCTGTTCTTGGAATTCCAACATCTGTTACAAATTTTTCCATCGGAGTATCAAACGCTTCGCTGTAAAACTTCGCATTGTATTTTGAACCCATAATACAATAATCATAGTTTGAATGAATTTTTACTTTTTTTACAAAATTCCTGCTCGCACCAACAGAATTATGAACTCCACCAATATCA
>CAMSGF010000027.1 GCA_947058225.1 uncultured Eubacteriaceae bacterium | reverse complement strand
AATGCTCGGCTCATTTTACATATCAGAAGTTGGAATATTTTTTGACTGGAAAGAATATATCTACTCAAAAGTTAAATGTGCCTGTTGAAGTTTCAATAAATTATGCTTTCGCAAAAAAGAGCGGATACAATTATAATTTGGTTAAAAAATATAATAAAAAAGTAACAAAAGTTTCTTATACATATAAAAATGGGATAATTACTTTTAAGGCAGATAATCTTGGCAATGGAGTTTCTTACTATTTTGTAAGAACAGTGGTTAAGCCGCCTGTACCTAAAAAGACTAAAATATCTTCAATTAAAAATAGCAAGAAGAAAACTGCTATTATAAAATGGAAGAAGGTAAGCGGTGCAACAGGTTATGAAGTATATCGTTCAACAAAGAAAACAAAAGGATATAAAAGAGTTAAAAAAACAAGTTCCACTTCGTTTACAAATAAAAAGTTAAAAAAGAAAAAGACTTATTACTACAAAGTCAGAGTCTATAAGACTAGATATGGCGTTAGCTCCTATTCAGGATATAGCGTTATTAAGAAAATCAAAATTAAAAAATAATGTAAACGACCAGGAGGAAAAACGATGATAGTAGTATTAGAACCTAACACTTCTAAAGAAGAGTTACAACATATAGCAAGATGGATTGAGGATAAGTACAGTGTAAAAATTCATCTTTCAAGAGGAGAAAATTTAACAATTTTAGGACTTGTGGGAAACACAAGCAATGTAGATGCAGAACAGCTTGAAGCTAATGAAAAAATAAAGACGGTTATAAATGTAGCAGAACCATTTAAAAAAGCGAATAGATTATTCCACCCTGATTCAAGTGAAATTCAGGTGGGGGATAGAACAATAGGGGGAGAAAAGCTTGCTATTATAGCAGGTCCTTGTTCGGTTGAAAGTGAAGAACAGATTGTAGATGTCGCAAAATCGGTTCAAAAGTCAGGAGCAGGATTTTTAAGGGGTGGAGCATTCAAACCAAGAACTTCACCTTATGCTTTCCAAGGTCTTAAATACGAGGGGTTGGAGCTTTTAAAAGAGGCAAAGAAGATAACAGGGCTTCCTATTGTAACAGAGCTTATGTCTGAAAGAGATTTAGACGTGTTTGTGGAAGATGTTGATGTAATTCAAATCGGAACGAGAAATATGCAAAACTTCGAGCTTTTAAAAGAGCTTGGAAAAATAGATAAACCAATTCTTTTAAAAAGGGGAATGTCAGCGACGGTTGAAGAGTTCTTAATGTCTGCTGAATATATAATGGCAGGAGGAAACGAAAAGGTTATTCTTTGTGAAAGGGGAATAAGGACATTTGAAACCTATACGAGAAATACTCTCGATTTAAGCATTATTCCTGCAATAAAGAAGCTTTCTCATTTGCCTATCGTTATAGACCCATCTCACGCGACGGGTAAATGGTGGATGGTGGAATCTCTTTCAAAGGCTGCGATTGCTGCGGGGGCGGATGGACTTATAATAGAGGTTCACAACAACCCTGAAGAAGCCCTTTGTGACGGACAACAATCATTAAAACCAACAGGATTTGATGATTTAATGATAGAACTTAAGAAAATAGCCAAGATAGTAGAAAGAGATATTTAATAATGCAGACTATTGAAGTTTCTCTAGAACAAACTCCTTATAATATATACGTTAAAAGGGGATTAATAAATGATGTTTCAAGCATCATATCCAAAATAAAAAAATACAATAAAATCTTTATCATAACAGATGAAAATGTAAGCAAATATTATTTAGATGTGATAAAAAAAGAACTTGATTCAAGCGGTTTTGATACTGATTACATCGTTTTAAAGGCGTCAGAGAGTTCAAAATCGCTTGACACAGCTAAAACCATATATGAAAAAATGCTTTCCTTTAATCTTACGAGGTCTGATTTAGTTTTTACTCTTGGAGGTGGGGTTGTCGGAGATGTAGGAGGTTTTTGTGCATCTACGTTTTTAAGGGGTGTAGATTTTATTCAGTTTCCAACGACTCTTCTTGCGCAGGTGGATAGCTCTGTTGGGGGAAAGGTTGGAATAAATTTAAAAGAGGGAAAGAATTTGGTCGGAAGTTTTTATCAGCCAAAAGCTGTAATAATAGACCCCGATGTTTTATCTACACTAAGCGATAAATATTTTAAAGACGGTATGGCAGAGGTTATAAAATACGCCTGTATAAAGGATAAAAATCTTTATGACAATCTCGTTAAATTCGGTGGGAAAGATAATGTAATAAGGAATATAGAATACATTATAAAAACCTGCGTTTCAATAAAAAGAGATGTCGTTTTGGAAGATGAAAGGGATGTGGGAGAGAGAATGAAGCTTAACTTTGGACACACTTTGGCTCATGGAATTGAGGCGAGGTATAACTATTCCCTTTATTCTCATGGACAATCTGTTGCAATAGGTATGTATGAGATAACATTGATGAGTGAATCAAAGGGAATCACAAAAAAAGGAACATCAGAAAAAATAAAAGCTTTATTAAATATTTACTCATTGGAATATGACATAAATGCGAGAAATGACAAAGATGTTATAAGTGCTATTTCCTTTGATAAGAAAAATGAGGGGAATACACTCAATTTGATTTTGCTTGAGGAAATCGGAAAGTCTTTTATAAAGAAAGAAAGTATTACATTTTTTAAATAAATTTTGTTTAAGGAAGGTATAGGTAAATGAAAGAAATCAGGATTAAACCGAAAAAATTAGTCGGAGATATAGTTGTCCCCCCATCAAAGAGTTTATCTCACAGGGCAATTATCAGTGCGAGTCTTACAAAGGGTGAAAGCATTATAAACAATGTTGATTTATCAGACGATGTTGTTGCAACTATTGATGCAATGACTTCTCTCGGTGCTAAAATATCCGTTCACAATAAAACCCTCACGATTAATGGTATTTATTCCGATAAGTTCTTTAAAGCACCTGACGAAGTATTTTTTGACTGTAATGAATCAGGCTCAACACTAAGATTTATCATACCAATATCCTTACTTTTTGATAATAAAAAGACTTTTTCAGGGGATGGGAGGCTCGGAAAGCGTCCTTTAGACCCTTATTATAAGATGTTTGAAAAGCAAGGGATTAAATATTCAGCCGTAACCGATAAGGTCAATTTAATGATTGACGGAAAATTAAAAAGCGGTGATTTTGAGGTTGAGGGAGATATAAGCAGTCAGTTTGTAACGGGACTTTTATTTACCCTTCCTCTTTTGGATGAAGAATCTACTATTACAGTTCATGGAGAACTTGAGAGTAAAAATTATGTTGACCTTACTTTGCACGTCCTTGAACAGTTTGGAATAAAAATTGAAAATCAAAACTATGAAAAATTTATAATTCCTCCAAATCAGGAATATAAGCCCTGCACATTTGACCTTGAGGGAGATTATTCTCAGGCTGCGTTTTTCTATGCGGCAAACTTTCTTGGAAGTGATATAAATATAAAAGGTCTTAATGAAAATACGACGCAGGGTGATAAGGAAATAGTAAACCTTGTTAAAATACTTGAAAGTGATAAAAAAGACATAACTGTGGACGGCTCAAACTGCCCTGATATTATTCCTATTTTTACGATTATGGCTGCTTTTAGTGCGGGAAAACACATAAAAATAGAAAATATTGCGAGATTAAGGCTTAAAGAAAGCGACAGAATTGAAGCTGTGACAGAGGGGTTAAAGATACTTGGAGCGGATATAAAGGCAGGAGAATCATATATAGAAGTAAATGGGGTTAAGAGCTTAAAAGGAGGAAAGGTTTCTTCTTTTAAGGACCACAGAATAGCAATGAGTTTTGCTATCTGCTCGATAAAATGCACCGAGGATGTCATTATAACAAATCCAATGTGTGTCAGTAAATCTTATCCGGACTTTTTTGAAGATTTAAAGAGTCTTGGGGCAGATATATCTGAAGAATAAAATATTTATATAATAAGTTATAATTAATGTTCAAATTTATTATATATTTATGCGAAGAATTATATATTATAAAAAACGGGGCAAGTCTTTGCCCTGATTTTGTAAATAGCGGAGGTTAAATTGATAGATAATAAATTTGGGAGTAATTTAATATTTTCCCTTACAGGAGAATCACATTCTCCTGTTTTGGATATGAAAATATATGGACTTGAAAAAGGGTTTAAAATTGATTATGAGGCTTTATTATGTGAAATGAAACGCCGTCAGGGCGGAGATATTATTTCAACTCCCAGAAAGGAAGATGACATTCCCATATTTAAAAGAGGGGTTGATGAGAATTATGTAATAAATGATGATATGGTAAATATCATTATAGAAAATAACAATGTGAGAAAAAAGGACTATGAAACAAGTGTCGTAAGACCATCACACGCTGATTATTCTTCGTTTGTTAAGTATGGGAAAATTTCAACTGGAGGCGGAAAGTTTTCAGGAAGGCTCACCGCACCGGTTGTCGCTCTTGGAGGAATAGTTAAACAGATTTTAAAGAAAAATTATGGTATAGATATTTACGCTCATATAAAGCAGGTTGGGGATATTAAAGACGAAATATTTGACAGTTTAAATGATACTGATAGGTATGATGAAATAAGGGAAAAAGATTTCCCAATCATTGATGATACGAAAAAGGAGTCTATGTATCAGTATATTTTGGATGCAAAAAAAGATGGGGATAGTGTTTCCGGGATAATAGAATGTATGGCTGTCGGTGTGAAAGCGGGGGTTGGGGAACCGCTTTATCATAGCATTGAAAGCTATCTTTCCCATTTAATGTTTTCAATTCCATCGGTAAAGGGTATTGAATTCGGTCTTGGGTTTGATTTTGTAGGTTACAGGGCGAGTGAAGTCAATGATGAGTTTTACTATGATGAAAATGGAGAGGTAAGGTTAAGGACTAACAATAACGGAGGGGTTCTTGGTGGAATATCGGTTGGGATGCCTATCGTATTTAGCACTGTAATAAAGCCTACTCCGTCAATTTCAAAGGTGCAAAACACGATAAATATCGAAACAAAAACTAACGAACAAATTGAGATAAAGGGCAGGCACGACCCTTTTATAGTAAAAAGAGCTGTGGTTGTTGTGGAGAGTATGTGTGCGATAGGGTTATATGATCTTTTATTGGAGGAAGAAAAGAATGGATAAATTATCTGATTACAGGAAGAAAATAGATGATATTGATAAAAAACTGGCCATATTGTTTCAGGACAGAATGGAAGTTGTGGAAAAGGTTGGGGAATATAAAAGAGAAAATGATATTTATGTTTTAAACAGGAATAGGGAAGAGGAAGTTCTTGAAAAGGCGATGAATAACTGTGATAAGTATCACAAAGAGATAAAAGAGATGTTTATTCATATGATGGATGTGAGTAAGACATATCAAAGGGAAAAACAGGAGTATATTCTAAGGTTAAATGATGAAAGTGAAGTTTACTTGGACATACCAAAGGATGTGACAGTCGGATATCAGGGTGTTGCAGGGGCATTTTCCTGCGAGGCTCTTTATTCATTTTTTGGAGATAAAGCTATAAGCAAATCCTATGTTGAGTTTGAAGACGTGTTTAAGGCGCTTGAAAGAGGAGAGATTGAATATGCCATTCTTCCGATAGAAAATTCTTCAACAGGTGGAATAAATGGTGTCACAGACCTTCTTCTCGAATATGATTTTTATATAAAGGCTGAAACGAGCATAAAAATAAATCAAAATCTAATCACGTTAAAGGGAGCAAAAATCGAGGATATAAAAGAAGTATATTCTCATCCGCAGGGAATTGAACAAAGTTCAAAATTTTTGCAAAAGCACGATTTTAAGGTTATTCCTTTTTATGATACTGCGATGAGTGCAAAGATGGTAAGCGATTTGCAGGATAAATCAAAAGCTGCGATAGCGAGTAAATTTGCGGCAAAGGAATACGACGGACTTGAAATATTAGAGCCTAACATAAACGATGAAGATAAGAATACTACGCGTTTTATAATTTTAGGCAAAGAAAAGACGTTTGTAAAAAAAGCAAATAAGGTCAGCATTGTGTTTAGTATGGAGCATGAGGCGGGATACCTTTGCAATTTGCTTAGATTTTTTTCAAAATACAGCATAAATATGGTTAAAATCGAATCACGCCCCATGAAGAAAACTCTTTGGGAATATTTTCTTTATATTGACTTTGAGGGAAACTTATACGACAATAATGTGAGAAAGTTACTGACAGATTTAGCAAAAAGTGCAAGCTTTTTTAAACTTCTCGGAGCATATGAGGGATAGTTATGAATTATGCACTTATAGGTAAAAAACTCGGACATAGCTATTCCAAAATTTTACACGAAGAAATTTATAATACACTTGGTTTAAAAGATAGATATTCACTTATTGAATTGGAAGAAGATTTTAATTTAAGAGATGTTTTTAATGAGTATGATTTGGATGGGGTCAATGTTACGATTCCTTATAAACAAACGGTTATGAAGTTTTTGGATAAGATTTCAGCTGAAGCTGAAAAAATTGGGTCAGTTAATACCGTCTTAAAAAAGGATGGACTTCTTTATGGGTATAATACCGATTATTTTGGGTTTAAATATATATTGACTTCCAACGATGTTAAAGTGGATGGGAAAAGGGCAGTGATTCTTGGCAGTGGGGGAGCGAGTAAGGCTGTTTATCAAGTGCTTTTAGATATGAAAGCAAAGGATATTTTGCTTGTGAGCAGGAGAAAAGACAATAAAAATGATGTTATAGACTATGAAGATTTAAAGAGTGTAAAGGGAGATATAATAATCAATACGACACCGGTCGGTATGTTTCCTGTTGTGGATAATTCTCCTGTTAGTGAGAGTGTAATAAAAAATTTTGATACTGTAGTAGATATAATATACAATCCCTACAATACGAAGTTTTTATCCATTGCAAATGACTTGGGTAAAAAGGTTTGTTTTGGACTTGATATGCTAGTTATGCAGGGTATTAAGTCTTTTGAAATATGGAAAGGAATGGAATACAAGAAAAAAGAATATATAATTGATTTTATGAGGGGAAAAGTAAATGGGTAAAAATATTGCTTTAATAGGAATGCCGTCTTGCGGAAAGTCGAGTATCGGTAGGGCTTTGGCAAAAAAACTTAAATATAAGTTGGTAGATACCGATAAATACATAGTAAAAAAAAGCGGAAAGAGCATAAAAGAGTTGTTCGCCATAGGGGAAGATTATTTCAGGGAAATAGAAACTGAAGTAATAAAGGAAGTGTCAATGGAAGAGGGAAAAGTTATTTCCACAGGGGGCGGTGTTATTCTTAAAAGAGAAAATATGAGGGCTTTGAGGAAAAACTCTGTAATTGTATTTATAGACAGAAACCCCAAGCAGCTTTTAAAAAGCAAAAAGTTAAAAAACAGACCGCTTTTGGCTGAGGATACGAACAAAATTTATGATTTATACAATGAGCGTATACATTTATACAGAAGGTATGCGGATATTACGGTTGAAAACAACGGTTATTTTAAAGGCTGTATAGAAGAAATATTAAAAAAGTTAAAAGTATGAGGTTAAAAAGATGAATAAAACTCCAAATTCAAACAGAATACACATAGGTATATTCGGAAAGACAAATGCGGGAAAATCAAGCCTGATAAATCTTATCACAGACCAGGAGGCTGCACTTGTAAGCGAAGTCAAGGGAACTACGACAGACCCTGTTTATAAGGCTATGGAGATAAAGGGGATAGGCCCTTGTGTGTTTATAGATACTGCAGGGTTTAATGATGAGAGTGAGCTTGGGAAAAAGAGAGAAGAAAAGACAGAGGATATATTGGATAAGACGGATATTGCAATCATTTTATTTGATACGCCCGATACTTCGTTTGAAGAAAGCTGGATTGAAAAGATAAAAAAGAGGGATATTCCAATTCTTCCCATTATAAACAAAGCAGATATAGTGCGGGATATAAACAGTATAAAGGAGTTTGTGAAAGAGAATATAGGAGTTGAGCCTATAAGCATCGTTTCTACAAAGAAAATATACCGTCATATGGTTATAAATGAGTTATTATCGCTTATACCGCCTGATTTTTTAAATAATAAGATAACTTCACATTTGGTAAAAGAAGGCGACAGCGTCCTTCTCGTTATGCCACAGGACATTCAGGCACCTGAGGGAAGATTGATTCTCCCACAGGTTCAAACTATAAGAGATTTGCTCGATAATAAATGTATAA
>CAMSGF010000026.1 GCA_947058225.1 uncultured Eubacteriaceae bacterium | reverse complement strand
CTTATCAATTCCATATTCTTCTGCCCTACTTATAATCTTTTTTGCAATGTCAATTCTTCCCTTTGCAGTAGATGGAATCCCATTTTCATCAAGGGTCAGACATACCAAAACCCCACCGTATTTTTTAACAAGGGGAAATATAGCTTCCATTTCCTCCTCTTTTCCATTTACTGAGTTTATCATCGCTTTTCCGTTATATATCCTAAGTGCTTTTTCAAGTGCTTTCTTATTTGTCGTATCAATTTGAAGAGGAAGAGAACAAACTCCCTGAATTTCTTTTACTGTCCTTTCCATAACACTTTCTTCATCAATTTCTGGAAGTCCCACATTCACATCTAAAATATCCGCCCCCTTTTCCTCCTGCATTAAAGCCTCTTTTAAAATATAATCTATATCCCCTTCATTTAATGCTTTTTTTAGCTTTTTCTTTCCAGTCGGATTTATCCTCTCTCCGATTACCTTTGGAACATTTCCAAGCATAACCGTCTTTGAATAGGAACTGACAAATGAATACGGCTTATTTTCTATCTTTATAACCTCTTTGTTTTTAAGTCTGTCCGTCATCTTTTTAATGTGTTCTGTCGTCGTCCCGCAGCACCCTCCGATAACGCTCGCCCCAAGCTCCACGATTTTTTCCATATAATCAGCAAATTCATCCGCATCTATATCGTATAAAGTTTCTCCGTTTACGACCATAGGAAGACCTGCGTTTGGCTGAACTATTATCGGTGTGGAAGAATACTTTGCGTATTCAGGCAAAAGCTTTATCATCTGATTTGGACCAAGCCCACAGTTCATTCCAATCGCATCAACCCCAAGACCCTCCAAAAGAGAAATGACCTCTTTTATTGAAGAACCTGTGAGAAGTTTTCCGTCCTCATCAAATATAGTCGTAACAAATATTGGTAGAGAACTATTCTCCTTTGCTGCCAAAACCGCTGCTTTAAGCTCGTATATATCACTCATCGTTTCAATTATTATCAAGTCCGCATCGTGAGATGATAAGACCGCCTCTTTAAAACAATCATAAGCCTCTTCAAATTCAATTTCCCCAAAAGGCTTTAATAATTTTCCGGTAGAGCCCATATCAAATGCGACATATCCCCTGCCATATTCTTTTACGGCTCTCTTTGCGATTGAAACCGCCTTTTTAACTATCTCACCCACACTGTACCCACTTCCTTTCATCTTAAAGGAATTTGCACCAAAGGTATTAGTTGTTATAATATCACACCCGCTTTTTAAATAACTTTTATGAATATTTAATATAAGTTCCTCATTTGTAAAGTTTAACTCTTCCGGAATTTCCCCTGCATTAAGTCCGCTTTCTTGTAAAACAGTTCCCATCGCTCCGTCAAAAAAGAGTAATTTTTTACCTAATATATCTAATATGCTCATCGTATCTCCTTAAATTCACAGTCCTTTTTTGAACAGTTTTTGCACTTATTATAATCTCTTTTTGTATCTTCCTTTGTAAGTCCGATTATCGCCGTAACACTTTTTGAAGGTATCATATAAAAGCTATCGCTAAGGCTCACTCCTATCCTTTTTTGGCATTCCAGCATATCAAATATATCCCTTTGATATGATATATCCAAATCTCCGTACCCCGCACTGAATCTCGGTTTTAAATTAAGTTTGGTTTTGTTTTTTATCTCGCATTCTATCTCATCGATAAATTCTTCCAAATATTCAGCCGCCACCGCCTGTATGATAACTGCATCTGCCATATTCATAACACTGCTTTTTTTTATCATCAAATCTATATCACGTCCAAGCGTTGCACAAAGGAGTACAGCCTTTTTGCACCCCGACAGATTATTTGATAAATTTTCACTTTTAAAAGGTTTTTCATCTATATAAACAGTGTTTTTTTCGATTTTAATATCACAAATTTTAAATATATATTTTTTATTTGAAATTTTCAAAACTTTTTCTATATTTTTGTCAATAAGCTTTTCGTTTTCTTCGCCTATCTCCTTTTTCTGAAACCCCAAATACCTCAAAATCTCGCTTTTATTCATATTACTTCCTATATATTTCGCTTAAATTATCCATTATCTTTCCAGCTGTGTCAGACTTGTTCATAGTATATATGTGGATATTGTTGACTCCGTTTGCAATTAAATCTATAATCTGTTCGCTCGCATAAGTAATACCCGCCTGTTTCATCGACTCGTTGTCATCTCCAAAACGCTCAACTATAGCCTTAAAACGGGAAGGCAACATCCCCCCTGACAAGCTCATCGTCCTCTTTATCTGCTTCGCATTTACAACGGGCATAATTCCAGCCACAACAGGAACATCTATTCCCTTTTTTAGCACCTTATACATAAAATTATAAAATACATTGTTATCAAAAAACATCTGTGTCGTCAAAAACTCACATCCGCTTTCCACTTTCCTTTTTAAATTATCTATATCACTCCATATATCCTTAGCTTCCGGATGACCTTCCGGATAACACGCCCCACCGATACAAAAATCTCCATACTTTTTTATCTCTTCAATCAATTCGCTCGCATACTTAAAATCTTTGCTTCTTTCTCTGTCAGTCGGCAAATCTCCCCTCAAAGCCAAAATATTTTCAATTTTTTCTTCCTTTAATTTTTCAATTCTCTTTAAAACTTCTTCTCTTGAAGATGACACACACGTTAGATGTGCAAGGGATGGAATGTTATATTTATCTTGAATGTCCTTTGCAATTTGTATTGTCTTTTCACTCGTTCCCCCGCCTGCTCCATAAGTCACACTTATATAAAAAGGCTCTTTCTTACTTAAAACCTCGACTAATTCATCTACTTTCGTTAAATATTCATTTTGCTTTGGCGGGAATAATTCAAGACTTATATGCACTTTCCCATCTGTCAGTTTATCTATTATTTTCATCTTTAAAACCTCTTTTATTTTGAATATTAGTATACATTATTTAAAATTTTAAGTAAAGTTTTAATATTAAAAAAACTGAAAGAATAACTTTCTTTCAGTTTATTTTCTATATAAATCCACCGTCAATCGTTATAACCTGCCCCGTAATAAAATCTCCGCCTTCACCGCTTAAATATAAACACATATTTGCAATATCTGCTGCATTTCCGATTTTCATAAGAGATGTTTCTCTTTTTATCTCCTCCATCTCTTCATCAGAAAACATTTCATTCATCTTCGTATCTATAACCCCGGCAGCTATCGCATTAACCGTTATACCGCTTGGTCCGACCTCTTTTGAAAGTGCCTTTGAAAAGCCTATCAAAGCCGCTTTTGAAGCTGAATACAACACCTCCATGCTCGCCCCACTTATACCCCATATCGAAGATATGTTTATTATCCTGCCGCTTTTTCTTCTTATCATACCTTTTAACACTTCTTTTGTTATGATATACGCTGCTTTCATATTCACATCAAAGACATTATCATAATCTTTAACATCAGTATCGGTTAAAAGTTTATAATTTGATACTCCCGCATTGTTTATGAGAACATCTATTTTTTCTTTCTTTATTCTCTCACAAAGATTTAATATTTCATCTTCATTTGACATATCACACTTTATAAATTCTGCTTTTTTTTCAAAAACGTCTTTTATTTTATGCTTATTATATGTCAGAATAAGATTATAACCGTCTTTATAAAACACTTTGGCGATTTCATATCCTATTCCACCGCTCGCACCTGTTATTAAAACCGTCTTGCTCATATGCTATCCAAGTATCTCCTCTATTTTCATAGCCAACTCTTTCGCATCATCTGTTATCTGTGAGATATCCTCTCCCTCTATCATAACCCTAACGAGTGGCTCGGTTCCACTTGTTCTTATTAACACCCTGCCGTTTCCCGCATACTTTGCTTCAAGTTTATCTATATCTTCTAGAATTTCTTTATTGTCTTTATAATCAAACTTCTTTTCATTATCTACGACAGCATTTATTAAAACCTGAGGATAAATCTTAACATCTTTTATAAGTTCTCTTATCGTCATATTTTTTTCTTTTAAAATTTTACACATAAGAAGTGCACTTGCTATTCCATCCCCCGTCGAATTTATATTTGACAGTATAATATGACCTGACTGCTCCCCTCCTATATTATAACCCTCTTCCAACATTCTCTCCACGACATATCTATCCCCAACTTTAGTCTCACTTATATTTATATTCTTCTTTTCCAGTGCTTTTTTAAGCCCTAAATTGCTCATAACTGTGAGAACGAGAGTATTTTTATTTAAAAGATTTTTTTCTTTCAAATATACGCTGCACGCATACATAATCAAGTCCCCATTTATCTCATTTCCCTCATTATCAACCATAATCACCCTATCCCCATCCCCATCAAATGCAATCCCTAAATCAGCCTTTTTTCTTACAACCATTTCTTGAAGCATCTTCGTATCGGTAGAGCCGCATTTATCATTGATATTGCTCCCGTTTGGAACATCATTTATAACAAAAACATCAGCACTTAACCTTTCAAAAACTTCCCTTGCAACTTTATAAGTCGCACCGTTTGCAAGGTCTAAAACTATTTTCATTCCCCTCAAATCATCTATATTGATCTTCTCAAGAAGATATTCAATATATCTGGCTCTTGGATGTGAAAAATCTTTCATAGTTCCGACATCTTTTCCAATAAGGTCAAAATTTAGTTTTTCATTTTCAAAAATCAATCTTTCGATTTCTTCTTCTTTTTCATCGGAAAGTTTATACCCATCACTATTAAAAAACTTTATCCCGTTGTATTCAAAAGGATTGTGCGATGCACTTATAACGACGCCGCTATCTGCGTTTATTTCCCTTGTGAGAACTGCCACCGCAGGAGTTGATATAATGCCTGCATTTATAACATCTCCTCCTGCACTCATAATCCCTGCACTAAGGCCCATATATAACATATTACAGGAAATCCTCGTATCCATTCCAACCACAAATTTCGGTCTTTTTGTATCCTTTTTAAAATTAAGTACCGCCGCATAACCCATTTTATACGCAAGTTTAGCACTAAGCTCCTTATTTGCCACACCTCTGACTCCGTCTGTTCCAAATAATTTACCCATAAATTTATCTCCTTATCTCATTTAGTTTCATAGCTATTTTTATTCCGTCTATCGCACTGGTTAAAATTCCTCCCGCATACCCTGCTCCTTCCCCTATCGGATAAAGCCCTTTTATATTAACACTTTGATAGCTTTCTTTATCTCTTAATATCCTAACAGGGGATGATGTCCTAGTTTCCACAGCTGTAAGAACTCCATTGTAAAAACAAGGTATACACTCATTAAAATATTTAAGAGCATTTTTTATCGAAGCAGAAATTTTTTCATCATAAAAATTTCTAATATCAACATATTTAACACCGGGCTTATAACTTGGCTTAACGCTGCATTTTCCCTTCATTTCAAGAAAATCATAAACATCCATACAAGGTGCATTAAAGTCTCCTCCACCCATTTCAAAAGCCTTTTTTTCAATTTTTTCCTGAAACTTTACCCCTGATAATATCTCACTTCCATAATCAGATTCATTCACATTTACCACTATCGCACTGTTAGTATTAATCATATTTCTTTTGCTAAAGCTCATACCATTCGTAACAACTTGATTTTTATTGGAAGAAGAAGCGACAACCACACCTCCCGGACACTGACAAAAGGAATACACCCCTTTATTCATTTTTTCATCGTGATATGTGAGCACATATTCCCCGCCTTTTAAAAGTTTATGATTATAAAAGCTTCCATATACGCATTTATCTATTTCTTCCCTCAAATGCTCTATCCTAAAACCCACCGCAAAAGGCTTATTTTCAAGGTTTACTTTTCTTTTATGTAGTGTGTAAATTGTATCCCTCGCACTTGATCCAATCGCCAAAATAACAGTATCTGCATTAATAACCTCGCTCCCGTTTACTTCAACGCCTTTTATTTTATTATCCTCTATGAAAAAATCGGTAACAGTTGAATCAAAATGAAAAACAGCTCCCAAATCTATCATATATTCTTTTAAATTTGAAATAACTTCCCTTATTTTATCCGTTCCAAGATGAGGCTTTGCCATATATCTTATTTCCTTTCCCGCACCCATTTTAATAAAGATATCAAAAACCTCGTATTTTAAATCACTTTTCACCCTTGAATTTAACTTCCCGTCTGAAAATGTCCCAGCACCCCCAAGACCGAACACCACATTGCTGTTAGGGTTTAAATCTCCATTATCACTAAACCCCTTAACATCCAAAACCCTTTCCCTCATATCCTTTCCTCTTTCTAATATAACAGGCTTATATCCCATTTTCAAAAGATAATACCCACACATAAGTCCACTCGGTCCCGCACCTACAATAACAGGAGTAAAATCATTGTTCTTATTAAAATTTATCCTATTTATTTGTTTTATTTTATACGGTTTTACATTTTTTTTATTTATCCTTTTATCGTATAAAAATGTTACGGTATAAACATAAAAAATTCCTTTTGTATCCCTATACCTGCAATCGAGAGATTTTCTTAAAATTTCAAATTCCTTAACGCTTTCTTCCCTAAGACCTATTCTTTTTATAATCGCTTCTCTTTCTTTCGTCTTTAAAAGAAGGTCTATATTTATCTTAACATTATCAGCTTTATATCTCATTATTGTTTATTCCTGTTTTATCGCATTTTCAGTTTTATTTTTCGTTTCGTTTTTGCTTTCAATCTTCACTTTGACAGTTTCTTTATTTACCCTTTTTATCGTAACACCTGACGGAAGTTCTTTTGTTGATATTTTAACACTCAAAGGAAATGTTCCAACCCTAAGCCCTGAAACATCCAAAGTCCCGCTTAAATAACTTTCATCGATTTTGGCTAACACTTCATTATTCCCGGTCAAAACAACCCCGACTTTATCATCAAGCACACTCGCTTTCAAATCATCCGCCAAACCTTTAAATGTGAACGATGAAATGTATATGGTCTTTTCATTGTTTTTATCTATTGAAATTATTACCGTAGTGTTTTCTATATCATCTTTTATTATAACTCCATCAGGAATATTAAACCCAACCTTCTTTTCTATCGAAGACGTCGCGTTTGAAACATCTATTTTCTTCGTATTAATCACATCAATATCCTTTATATCATCTTCTCTTCCGACAATTGTAACCTCTTCAATTGAAGAATTTATCGATGTCATTCTGTACCCATCTTTTACCTTTCCTTTTATAAGCGGATTTACTTTCACTTTTTTTGTCCGTCCAACCTTCACACTCACATTCGCTACAGACGGGTTGACACTGACTCCATCAACTCTTTCATTATTTTTATCCACTGCAATTAAATCAACAACAGATGAAAAATCATCTTTTCTTTCTGACACATCGACCTGTCCTATAACCTTTGTAACATTTTCTATTTGTGAACCGCCGCCTGTTAAATATACATATTCCACATCGCTTTCGATTGATAACACACTGTAACCGTCTGCCATATCTCCAACCTGCGTAAACACAGGCTTATTAATGTCACTTGAACTTACTTCATCTACATATACATCTATTTTCTTCGGTGTCTGCTCTACTATAGCAACATCTTCACCAAGTCCTTCAACTTGAACATCCATCTTGTAACTTCCACTTGATTTTATTTCAGAAAAATCAACAAACGCTTTAATGTCACTGTCAGATATTTTCTTTACCTGCATACTTCTTCCATATATTCTTATCTTCAGTGTTCCTTTGTTTGAGCTCGTAACCGTAAGTCCGTTAGCATCAAGTTCCCTCGTATTTTCAAACGTAATAGGTATATTATCAAATCTAGCATAAGCCATAGGATCACTTTGCGTAGCTGCAATCATCCAAAGTAACACCGCTAAAACGAAAGAGAGTAATAACATACTGAATTTACTGGTCTTATTTTCCAAAATAGCGGCCTCCTATACTTTTTACTTTTTTCTTTATTCTATCATTTCCTTCATCTTCAACTACTAATATTTCATTAAGTATTCTTCTAAGTCCATTTTCATCTATAAATCTTGATAACCTTCCATTTAATGCATAGGATATGGTTCCAGTTTCTTCAGATACAATCAAAACAAGACAGTCATAATTTTCACTAAGCCCAACTCCTGCCCTGTGCCTTGTTCCTATTGAGGATGATAAATTATTATTTTTGGATAAAGGTAATATACACCCACACGCCCTAATCCTTAAAGGTTCAGCCGATATAATCATAGCTCCGTCGTGGAGAGGAGTATTGTGATAAAATACATTTTTAACAAGCTCACTTGATATAAGAGAATCAAGTTCTATCCCTGTATTTACAATATCATCGACTATATCTTTTCTTTGAATAACTATTAACGCTCCGGTTCTCGTCTTCCCAAAATATAAGACAGCGTCTATAAGTTCATCTATAACAGAACTTGGAGAACTTAAATCTTTTTGTTCAAAAATAGATTTAAAATCAGACATATTCGCTCTTCCAAGCGTTTCAAGAACTTTTCTAAGTTCAGGTTGAAACATAATTAAAAGTGCAAGAAATCCCACCGTAATCATATTCTTAAACACAAAATTAACACTCACAAGCCCAATCCACCCGCTTATTTGCGTTATCGCAAGAATAATTATAATCCCCTTTGCGACCTGTTCGGCCGTAAAGTAAATCAGCCCGCACAGCCGCTGAA
>CAMSGF010000025.1 GCA_947058225.1 uncultured Eubacteriaceae bacterium | reverse complement strand
CTTAATCATACAACATTTGCTTTATAAACTCATTAAAGATATTCCCTTTTTTAGAGTATGAAGTACTAGGGAAACTGAATAGCAGTCTGTGTGTACCCTGCTTATTCTGTCTTAATATATACTTAAGTTTACCTATAAAAGTATCTCCTTTTTTGACATTTATATGCTATGAGAAAACATACTTATCATATTAATGTGATTTATAGTGATGTATTTATATATGTTTATATATTAATTGTATAAATTATATTGTATAACTTTTGTTTTTGTTGTTATACTTTGGTAATATAAATGAAAAAAAGCTCATTCAGTATCTGAACGAACTTTTTATATAATAAAAATATCATTTAATTATTATCTAATTCTTCTACTGTTATTTTATAGTCGGGATGGTCATAGATGCCAAGTTCAAAATGACCTATTTTTTTGTTGATTGATTCTTTTGTCTTATCGCTTAATTTTATAGTATTATTTTTATATCTTTCTATATCATTTGTTTTAGTATCTGCCATTTTATTTATACTTTTTTTGATATTTTTGTTATCTTTAAAAATTGCATTTTTATATTTAGTTAAATTATTGGGAAATTTATAGTTATGTTTTAAATAATTAATTGTTTCTCCTTTTCCAAAATATGCTTTTTTTAAATGAGCACTTGTGTTCGCGTTTATATTTATTGCAGATATGTAATAGTTTGAAACTTCATTTTTATATCGTTTTAGTATTTCATCTCTTTCTTTTATAAGTTCTTTTAAGGAAGTATTGTTTAACGATTTTCTTATTTTTTGATTTTCTTTTGAAAGTTGTAATATTCTTTTCCCGTTAAATAGCCATTTTAGCCTTATTTTATGATAAATTTCTTTATATTCTTCAATTTGTTTTTTTCTTAAAGCTTCATCATCTGTGCTGTTTACCAGCACATCTATATCAACCCACACTCCCAAATGTATATCGGCAGGGAATGTCGTGGTATCTCTGAATATAGTATCATTTAGTCTTATTTTTGAATGATACAATTTATAATCTGAATCAGTGTTCATATTCTGATAAAAATATTTTTTATCTAAGTCTTTTAAAGCTAACTTCTCGAATTTCTTTAAGTTTTTTTCATCCATTGACACACATACATTATTTCTCCAAAATGTACCGTACTCTTCTACGTCTAAAGCTTCATATAACGCATCATTTCCTGTTACATAATAGTTTATATCATGTATAGAACAAAGTCTTTCAATTTCATCTATTATGTCAAGACAAAGTTTTTTTGCCTGAATAAGTCTTTCTTCATTTAGATAACTTATCAAATATTTTTTATAATCTTTAGGCAGGTCGAAATTTTTTTCATATTTCCCAAGCGAAACTTCTCCCCATCTGTGTGAAGTTCTTTGTATCGGTTTTGGAAGTTTCATACAATCTTTGCCATAAAAGTATTCAAGATAATTCATATAATTTATGGGTGCCATAACTGTTAAGTTCTCAAACTGAAGGTCAACTGTATCTTTTCTCCACGAAGATGGTGTTCCCATATAATTTCCGTGTTCAAACGATGTATCCAGCACGTAGTCGGTAGGCTTTTTACATCTGTTTTCATAATAATTATTTATTTTATGAAGTGTTTTAAAAGATAATTTGTTTAAGATTTTATAAATTAATGTTTGATATTTTTCAGGAATATCTTTTGCAATTCCCTTATCCTTAAAATATAAAAAAAGCTTTAAATAATATAATTTAGTAGATAATTTTCTTCTCTTTTTTTCATCGTTTGGAAGGGATATGAGTGGAATTATATCTATATGTATTGAGTTTTTTATTTTTGAATTTTGCCTTTTATCTATTACAAAAGACTGTGTGGTTCCTTTAAGTCTTAATCTTGCGTGCCTTTCAAATCTTTCCGGATGGTTATCATCACAGTATACAAGTTCATATTTTGTATGGTCCAATTCTTTTTTGCATACCTCTACTAATTTTAAAAAATTACTTTTAAATAATTCTATGTCAACATCATCATCCCACGGAATAAAGCCTTGATGCCTTACTGCACCAAGACATGTTCCTCCACTGACGTAGTATGGAATATTATATTTTCTGCATATTCTGTCAATTTCGGTTAAAAGCTCAAGTTGTAACATTTTTAAAGCATACAGACATTTATCCCTTGGTGTGCTGTTTTCATTGATTATTGTAGGCATATATTACTCCTGTTTTGATAGATATTTAAATGAATTATTTCTTTTTAAATGTATATTTCATATTGGAAACCGTATCTGTAAGTATGAGTTTATTATCCTTTGTCTGTCCTACAAAGTTTGAAGTGCTTTCGTCCTGAAAATCAATTGTTACATCAGTATTTTCAACTTTTGCAATACCATTCATTTTTATGGCCTTTTTGTTATCTTTCATTTTTATGACTAATTTTACCGCGTTTTCCTTTGTTATATCAAGTGTATATTTATCAAAGTCTGATATGATTTTTGTGTCATCATTGATTTTTTCCAAAATATAATTTCCCGATATATTTACATTTTCAGGCACTTTAGCCGAACAACCCGCAAAAACAATTAATAAGGCAAGACATAAAAAAAACAAAAATTTCTTTTTTTGCATATCCTCTCTCCTAATATCTTTTATTACAAATTATTATATCATAATATGTACTAATATTGACAGGAAATATTAAAGATATGCTTAAATTTTATTTTTATGATTTTCTTACTTTACAAACGACTATGCTGACATCATCTTTTAATATATTTTTGCTTCTTTCATAGGCTATATCAAAAAGCTCGTTTGCGATTTTTTGAGGGTTTCTGTATGAATGTTCCATTATAGCTTTGGCTATCATATTTTCATCATTTTCAAAACATTCCACGAATCCGTCACTCATAATGTATAAGAAATCTCCGACTTCAAGTTTAGTCTTTTTCTTTTTTATTTTGATTTTATCTACGATACCGATAGGAAGGGCCTTTGTGTCTATTTTGTTTACTTCATCGTTTCTTTTTATAAATGTCGTCATTGCCCCTGCCTTGATAAATTCTCCCTCACACGTATACATATTAAATAAAAATATATCGAGGGTCGTAAAAATTTCATTTCCTTCTTCGAGTACCAAGATAGAATTTATAGTGCTGACTGCATTGAATTCATTGTCCCCGCATCCTAACATATCTTCTAACATATTTAAGACTCTTTTGCTCTGGTTTGAGGCTTTAAGACCGCTTCCCATTCCGTCTGCAAGTGCGATTAAATGTGTATTGTTAGGCAGTACCGTATTTGAAAAGTTATCACCGCTGTTTACCATATTGTGTTTTGCCTCTTGTTTTACTCCAACACTTAATGTGTAAGGCATTTCTTCGATATATGTGTATTCAAATCGAGGGTTTGCATTTTTTGACATAGAATAGTCAAACAGAATTTCCTTTGACAATACTTCTCTTAGAATAATTGGAATATCCTTTGTATATACATCTCTTTCAAGTTGTTTTTTTACTTTTAAAAATATCTTTAATTTCCCGTAAAAATCTTCCAATACTACTATTTCAGACACATTAATTCCTGCGGTTGTGAGTGCTTCAAAGACTTTTTCTTCCTCATCAGAGTAATAATTAAGCCCACGTTTTAAATTTTCGTATATATTGTCCAATGTATTGGAAAAGCCGTTAAACTGAAGGCTCATAAGGTCCTTGAACTTGTTTATTTTAAGGTTGTAGCTTTGTTTTAATTTAAAACTGTCATAGAGGTAGGTTAAAATTTTGAACATAACGAAGTTTTCCTTGCATCTGTCCATAAATTTTTCCGGAAGTTCTTCAAATGAAAGGGAGGGATTTTTTGCATAGCTTGATAAAACTTTTGAAAAAATCATATACGTATCATCTCCCTTTGTTTTCCAACAGTCAAAATACATATCGCAGTTGCAGCAAAAATCTCCCGTTATGTGTGTGCATATTTGTTTTATGTAGTTATTTGTGTTTTCATATTTATATTCGTTTATATTGTTGCTAACCTGCTTTAACATAGTTTTTTGAGTGTCTATTTCTTCCTTTATTATCTTTTGAATTGCATCATTAAATATATTTTTGTCTTTAATTTCACTTTCAGGCTTTAATAAAGCCTCAATTTTTTTGGAAAAGATAATATCGAGTATTACATATAGTATACTTCCTGCGATTAAATCACTGACTGAAATTGTAAGGGATAAAGAGTACATTACAAAAAAAGAGATAAAGACAGATGTAAATAAAAACATACTGACGCTTAATATCTTGTAAAACTCTTTTGCAAGGCTTGCAAAGAGAGTGCTTATGCAAAAAATCAAAATCAAATCGTATGAAAAGTTTGGGGTGAGTGATAATAGCAGGCTTGTTGTGATGCTTTGCGTAAGGCTTATTGAAAGGGAAGTATAGTTAATTATAAACAGCATCATTACAATAGCAAGCAGCATAGCTAAATTTACTCCAAATATTTTAACAGATGAAAATGCGAGTATGAATATTGAAAGAATTATATTGAAACTTATGGTTTCTATTGATGTGAAGGTATTTTTTGAATGTATATTTTCCAAAGTATTAAAAAAAGTGTCTGTTATATAAAATATAATAAAGTTTAGGATACTTTCTATTAAAATGTAGATGTAGTTTATGGGAGAAAGAGAAAAGGAAAAGTTCATAATAACGCCTGTTACAAAGACTAAAACAGAGCTTATGGTTATATAGTTTGAATCGTTGTTATCTACGTATGTATTTTTGGAAAATAAGTAAAGCAGGGCAGAGAACAATCCTATTCTAAATGCCATAAACGGAATTGAAAAGATAAGTGATAATGCTATATTTAAAATGATAATCGTAGAATCTTCTCTTTTGGTATATACGATATAAGAGATAATACCAAAGGAGAAAGGGATAATATATTTAAAATATGTGCATGTTGCACAGCTTATGAGAAGAAGAATTAAAAGAAACGTATCAAAGTTTATTATGTAGCTTTCTTTTTTGTTAAATAGTTTTAATCCTTTTTTCTTTATTTTTAATAAATTTTCTTGTGAATACATCTAAAAACTCCTTTTTTTTATTAAAGTATAAGTTTTTTTTATCGTGAAATTTGTAATATTAAGTAAAATATTAACTAAATGAAAAATAAACAAAATATTTATAAATTTATTTTAATATGTTAAAATGTGGAAAGAAAAGGGGAAAGATAAATGATTATAAATGGAAGGGAAAGAGAGATTTTAGCACCTGCGGGGAATTTTGAATGTTTAAAGGCTGCGTTTATGGCAGGAGCAGACAGCGTTTATTTTGGTATGGGAAATTTTAATGCGAGGAGAAATGCTTTAAACTTTTCCACTGAAGAAGAAGTAAGAAAGGCTGTCAGTTATTGTCATATAAGGGGTAAAAAGGCTCATTTAACGCTTAACACTTTGTTATATGATAATGAGATAAAAAAGCTTGACATAGAAAAAATAGCATCGTTTTGTTTTGATGCGGTTATCGTGCAGGATATGGGAGTGTTTAATCTCCTTAAAAACAATACAGATATACCGCTTCACGCATCGACACAGCTAACTGCCCATAATGTGAGTGAAGTTATGGCACTTGAGGATATGGGCTTTAATAGGGTTGTTCTTTCAAGGGAGATGAGCTTTAGGGAAATTGAGAGGGTTATTGAAAGGACAGATGTTGAAATTGAGGTTTTTATACATGGTGCGTTATGTATGTGTGTTTCGGGACAGTGTTATTTTTCCTCTGCCCTGGGGAGCAGAAGCGGGAACAGGGGCTTATGTGCAGGAGTTTGCAGGCTTCCCTTTTATGTTAAGGATAAGGGAAATTATGATTTATCGTTAAAAGATTTAAGCCATATTGATTATATAAAAAATCTATCTGATATAGGGGTAAAAAGTTTTAAGATAGAAGGCAGAATGAAATTAAAGGAATACGTATATACGGTAGTGGATGAGATAAGAAAAAGCATTGAGGGAGAGTATGACAAAGAGAAATTAAAAAAGACTTTTTCCAGAAACGGTTTTACCGATGGGTATTACACAGGGAAAAGAACCGGTATGTTTGGAACAAAGAGCGAAAAAAGTGAAGTAGATATAAATTTTAAGGAAAAGGAAGATAAATCAAAGGTAGAAATTGATATGTTTTATTCTTTTTTTGAAGATAAAAAAGCGAGATTATCTTTAAAAGATTTAGAAGGCAATGAGGTAAGTGTATCAGGAGAAGTCGTTAAAAGTGCGATAAACGCTCCGTTAGATAAAGAAAAAGTTCAGGGCAGCCTGTTAAAACTAAATGACAGTGCATATTTTGTGAATACCATAGACGGGGGTATTTCAAAAAATGCTTTTCTTCCTATAAAAGATATAAATGCTTTAAGGAGAAAAGCAGTGGGAGAACTTGATAAAATCAGGGGGAAGAGGGAATATTCTTTTTATGACAGGGATATAAAGCTTATAAAGGGAAAAAGTGATAAAAAAAGGGGAGAAAACATCGCATTGTTTTCTAATATAAATAAAATCACTGATGATGCACTTTTGTTTTTTGATAAGATATTTATTCCGTTGTTTCAAATTGATAAAATAGGGGATATAGACGTTAAAAAGATGGGGGTTATTCTTCCGAGAGTATACTTTGAAGATGAAAAAAGGATAAGAAAATATTTGATAAAGGCTAAAGATAAAGGGGTAAGGTATGCATATTGTAACGGTCTTGGAAAAGCGAATATTTCCATACAAGAGGGGTTTGAAATATATTTGGGAGCTATGAACAATATAACAAATTCATACGCTTTAAATTTTATATCGGAGAATATAAAAAATGTAAAAAACATAACGGTTTCCTTTGAAAATACTTTTAATAATGTAAATAAATTGCTTTCAGATGTACCGCTTAGTGTTATGGTATATGGATATATGCCTCTTATGATAACGAGGAACTGCCCTGTGAAAAATGAGATGAGATGCGAAGAGTGTAAGGGTAAAAGCTATCTGACAGACAGAATGGGAAAGAGGTTTAGGGTTAGATGTGAAAACAATATTAGCAGCATTTACAACTCGGTTCCGATTTGTGTATTTGACAGAATGGACAAATTAAATGATAATATAAGCAGGGTATTTATGTTTAATTTAGATGATGATGTGGATATGGTGACAGATAGATTTAGAAGAAAAGAAAATGTGGATAATTTTACGAGAGGGTGTTATTTCAGGAAGTTAGACTGATGAGAGAATATATGAAATTGGCCTATGAAGAGGCAAAAAAAGCGTATTACGAGGGGGAGGTTCCCGTTGGATGTGTTATTATAAGGGATGATGATGTTATTGCAAAAGCACACAATATGACAATAGCTTTAAATAATAAGACAGCTCATGCGGAGATGCTTGCGGTTGAACAAGTTAGGAAACATTTAAAAAGCAGTGTTTTAAACGGGTGTGAGCTTTATGTGACTATGGAGCCTTGTCCGATGTGTGCGTATGCTATATTGAATATGGGAATAAGAAAAATTGTATTTGGAGCAAGTGATGAGAAATTCGGCAGTTTGGGCTCATATATAAATCTCGCATCAAAGTTTAAAAATGCCGAGGTGTACGGTGGGATTTATGAAGAGAAGTGTGAAAAAATACTTAAAGATTTTTTTAAAAAAATAAGAAAAGGAGAGATAAAATGAGCAAAGTAAAAATTACGATGGAAAACGGGGGAGAGATTTTAATTGAGCTTTATGAGGATATTGCTCCGATAACGTGTGAAAATTTTAAAGATTTGGTTATGGATGAATTTTATGACGGACTGATTTTCCACAGGGTTATAAACGGTTTTATGATTCAAGGAGGATGTCCTGAAGGGAATGGAATGGGAGGACCCGGACATACGATTAAGGGAGAATTCAGCTCAAATGGGATAAAGAATGATTTAAAGCACGAAAGGGGAGTCATTTCAATGGCGAGGAGTATGGATAAAGACTCTGCGGGGAGTCAGTTTTTTATAATGCATATGGATGCTCCTCATTTAGACGGGGAGTATGCGGCGTTTGGGAGAGTAATAGATGGAATGGAAGAAGTTGATAAGATAGCCGATGTTTCAACAGATTATAACGACAGGCCAACCACCCCTCAGGTTATAAAAAGTATCAGAATGGTAGATTAAAATAAAAAAAGAATGGTTTTCCATTCTTTTTTATATATAAATGTATGAAATTTTGTATTGAAATGTGTTTAATAATGCTTATATCCCGTTATAAAAATTTTGGAGAAGGTGCATAAACAATAAATTTACAGAAGTTTTTTCCTTTTTATTTATATTATTATATTTTTTGCTATTGCAAGTGTTAATAAGGGTAAAATTGATGGAAAGAAAATCAAATGATATATTTTATATATCATTTTTATTAAAGCTTTTTCTTATTTAAGATAAAATTTACAAATAAAAATTAATGCAGTTCTTGTTTTTAATAGATAAGATAAAAAATTAGCTGATAAAAGATATGTTATCAATTAAAATTAATGTAGTTAATGTTTGTTTTAATAAATAAGATAAAAAATTTTTAACCGATAGGGAATATATTATAAATTATAATATCTATTTATTTTATTCTTTATATTTAAATATATTATTAATTAAAATTTATGAAGTAATAAAATTAAATGATATAAAATAATACAAAGGTGCTATACAAATTATTGTTATTTTAAAAATGCAAACAAAAAGAGCCTTTTTCCCAAAGATAGACAAAAAATAAAAATTTCCTGCCGAACCGATGGAATCCCCGTTTAGCAACGTGACC